>JBKJXJ010000560.1:0-5229 GCA_046716125.1 Candidatus Eiseniibacteriota bacterium | reverse complement strand
CCTCTGCCCTCGCATGTTGCGCAAAGGACGAGTTGCGGCGCCGGACGAAACCCGGGACTCATCCGTAGGCATCAAGGGGCTCCTCCAGGAGACGAACTAAAACTCGAGCAGTCGAGACGATGAAACGCAGACCTCGGCGACCACGGGCGCGATGCGAAGCACAGGGCGAACACCTAGCGGTACAGGGCCTTGACCCTGCCCCAAGTCGCGGCATGGCTATTCGTGGGACCCCCGTCGTGACAGACGTTGTCGACGCCGAAGCCGCTCGGGTCGGTGCTCTGGATCAGGATGCCCGCAATGCTCCGCTCGCCGTCGGCGGTCGCGAAGCCATATCGGACGTCGGCCAGGCCGCCGACCACCACGTTGTCGAGGATCAACCCGTTCGCATCGTAGAACCCCAGCGTCGCGGACCCGGCGTTCCCGCCAACGATGTCGAAGCTCACGCGGGACTGCGCGGCCGGAAAGTAGATGGCGATGGACCCCTCACCGATCGCGTCGAGATCCGGATAACCGAGATTTCCGAGGCCGCTCAGCACGTTCGAAGTGGTGTAGGTGAGAACGTCGAGGTTCTGCCCGGGAACGCCCACCTGCAGCGAGAGCGGACTCGTGGGGATACCCGAGACCACGTCGAAATCGCCGCTGTAGCCCAGCGTCTGGCCCACGAAGCGTTCGGCGAACTCGAGGCCCCCGTTCTGGACGATGTTGTCGTAGTTCGCGCCGGGGTTCGCCCCGCCGGGCAGGCTGTTGAACGTGACGGTCTGGATGCAGGGCACGGAGTCCGGGTCGACCGGAACGATGACATTGTTGGTGAGGTTGGTGATGCTGCCGGCCGTGAGCGGAGCCGGGGCCCCCGATCCGATGAGCGGGAGGCGGTCAGCGCGCGCGATCCCCGGCACCGTGCAGACCAGCGCGAGGAGCACGGCGAGGCGGGCGACGCGATGGAGGGTAGCTTGATCGATACGCACGTTGGATCCCCCCGGTGAGGTTGCTTCGCGAGCCCGCGAGCCCGCGAGCCCGCGAACCGACGCGCAAGATCGCCTCGGCCCACGACGCGCTTGGCTTCTTTTCAGGTAGATTGAGCCAGCCTGGGGGGAGGCACCCTCTCGAAACGCGGTGAGAATAGCAGGCCTATAGCCAGCCATTCAAGGATTCTCGCGCTCGGGTGGCATCCTGTTTGGTCCTGGTAAACATCCGCGAGGTCAATGAGAGGTTCGAGTGCCAGGGGTCCACGCGACCGAGGGTGGTCCTGTCACCGAGCCGGCCGATGCAGCAGGAGGCGATTGCTGTACTCTTCGACTCCGCATTCTCCGGAGTCAGCGGACCTGTCCGTTGGGGACGTTACCCTCGGCTTTCCGGACTCGGTCTCTCCATCTTGTTTCGCGAGAGCGCTTCCGACCACAGCTTCTCCAGATCATGGAACACAGGTCGGTCTTCCGTCACATGAAGCCAGCGCAAGAGCCCCGACTTGTACGCCGGCACTGCATCGATTGGGAACAGGTCGACGACCAGAGCACATCCGGCCTGTCGGTACGTGTCTATCTTGTCGATGGAGTTGCCCCGGTTTCGGGGGATTGCGGGTGGAGCAGTCGCAGGCGTGCGGAGACCCCGTCAAGCGGGGCTACGCGGCGACTCCGGCCTGCCGCAGCGAGTCCCAGCCCCGGAGCCAGGCCATCAGCCGGTTCGAATCGGCGCCCGTTGGGGACGCCACGTCCGACCGCACACCGAACCATCGTCCGCAGCGCCCGGCCGGTGGACCACCCAGTCCCCCCGCCCCTGTGCGCGTCAGCGGGGCCACGGGGCATCGCGAGTCCGCGGCACGAGGGTTTTCCAGTAGAGTGCCCACCCATGGCAGTATGCGCAGGACCCCGGTTGAGGATCCGGAGCGTCGCTAGCGGAGAGCGGACCGGCCTCGGGTTCGACCCGGAACCGTGACGCAGGTACGGACGCCGGCTCCCGCTGCACGGACACTTCTGAAAGGACGCCCGACGCGATGAGCGAACCAAAATACGCTTCGCCGATCGGCGGCCTGCCCGCGCAGCACGAGCTGCTGACCGGCAGGTCGATCATCACGACTGCTTACACGGTGATCCCAAAGGGGGTCTTGCGCGACATCGTCACCAGCCATATCCCGGGTTGGTCAAAGACTCGGGCATGGATCATCGCCCGGCCGATCGCCGGCTTCGCCACGACGTTCGCGCAGCTCGCCATGGAGGTGTCGGCGGGCGGTGGCAGCGACAGTCCCGAACCCGAGGCAGGGGTCGAGTCGGTACTATTCGTCACCGAAGGCAATCTCGACCTGAGGCTGGCCGGAACCGACCACCATCTGCAGCCGGGGAGCTATGCCTTCGTGCCTCCCGGGGCCGAGTGGCGGGTCCACAATCGCACGGCGGCCAGGGCTTGCTTTCAGTGGGTGCGCAAGGCATATGAGCCGCTGGCGGGTCACGAAACGAAACCGCTCGTGGTGCGCGAGCAGGACATCCCGCCCACGCCGATGCCGGACACGAATGGCGCTTGGGCGACGACCCGTTTCGTCGACCCCGACGATCTGGCGCACGACATGCACGTCAACATCGTGACCTTCGAGCCGGGCGGGACCATTCCATTTGCCGAAACTCACGTGATGGAGCACGGCATCTATGTTCTGGAGGGCAAGGCCGCCTACCGACTGAACGATAATTGGGTCGAAGTCGAGGCCGGCGACTTCCTGTGGCTGCGCGCCTTCTGCCCACAGGCGTGCTATGCGGGTGGCCCGGGCAGGTTCCGCTACCTGTTGTACAAGAACGTCAATCGACAGGTGCGACTGACCTGACCAAGGGCGCCGCGGCGAGGCGCCGGGTTAGGGGTCGTTCGTCATTTGGGTGGCCCGGTTCGTCCCTAGGCCGGTTCCGTGCTTTCGAATCCCGTCGGGCACGGCTCTTCGCGTTGCCGCGCACGTATTCTGCGGCTCCTCCCGACGTCCCGGAGGCGATTTTCAGATCTTGGTAGCCCGCGTCTGTAGGTATTCCAGGCGCACGGCGTTGTCATGGAAGTAATCGGCGAAGACCGAATCGACCTCGCGCTCGAGCTGGGCCAGCTTTGGCGGGTCGGAGCGCAACGACTCACGCAGCGCAATGTAGGGCGCTGAAGTGCGGCTCATGTCATAGCGGTAGTGCTGCGGACTGAGCGCCGTGAACTCGACGATGCCGCGATAGAACCGCACGTCCTTCACGGTACTGCCGAGGCGCTGACGCACGGTCTCGACCTCACCCCACTGAAAGGAGGGCGCGACGCCCGGCGGCGGCGGCATGTACTTGCCAATCAGCGCAAACATCTGGCCAATCGCGCTCTCCGGAGGCCAGGTGGTGAAGGCGATGGTGCCTTTCGGCTTCATCACGCGGAGCATCTCGCGGAGCGCCAATTCCGGCTGCGGGGCGAACATGTGACCCCATTGGCTGATCACCACGTCGAACTCGCCGTCCCGGAACGGTAGATCTTCTACATCTCCTTCCTTCCACGTGATGTCGTCGAATCCGGCGATCCCTGCGTTCTCCTTTGCGCGCGCCAGCAGCTCCGGGGTGAGGTCCAAACCGGTGGCGTTTGCGCCCACCCGTCGGGAGGTGATCGTGGCCACCCCCGTGCCGCAGCCTACATCGAGCACGTTCTGGCCTGCTTCGATCCGTGCCGTGCGCACCAGATGCACAGCCGGCCGAGTCGTGTGCACTTCGATGGGCGCGAAGTGGGCCCAGCCTTCGCGTTGCTTGGCTTTGAAGGCAGCAAAGACGTCGATCGTCATGGTGAGCCTCGAAAAGAAGGTTGCGTCGCTTGCAGTCTCCCAAGGGCTCGTAGTCTCGCGCTGCTTCATGGCCGTGTCAAACTCATGTTCGACAGTCGGCATGAGTGGCGCGAACTTCGGTGTCGTGACCACAAGGAGTTGCGGAGATCACAGCGCGCTCGTGCGCGAAAAGTAGTGGCCGCCAGGGGGTCACGCACGAGTATTTGCAGAGCGTCGAATCGTTCCGCGAGGCCGGCCGGGTTCGCCAACGCCTGGGGGCGACGCTGGGACGTCGCGATCAGATCGTGGCCAGCGGGGCGCTCGATGGCCTGCTGGTGAGCCTGGCCAAGTTCAGTGAACGGTTCCGGGTGGTCGAGGAGGTAGTGGTGGGCGTCCGCCGGCGGGCTCGAGCGCTTCCATCAGGACCTGCATGTCGGGAAACGCAGTCATGAAATCGGCTGCGACCCGGGTGATCGCCGCGCGCCCGGCGGCCGGCTCGCCCCCATTGACGGTGAGCGTGCCCTCGGGGGCGAAGCATGCCGCCACCGAGGCGGGATCCTGGCTGCACCAGGCCGCGGTGTAGCGTTGGGCGAATGATCGCAAGTCTTGCACGCCCCCTCCTCTGGATCACAGGCATGTGCGACGAGCCAGGGCGGAGTGCCCTGGCTCGTCCATGGAGGGCGCTGTGGCGCCCGCATTGTTCACGGTCCCCCGGCGCTCAGCGTGCGGCGCCGACGGCGGCCGGCACCTCCTCGATCTTGTAGATCTCACGCTTCCCGTACTCCACGAGATCGTGATAGCCCTTCATCACGTTCTCGAACTCCCTGCTCGCCGCCTCGCTCATTCCGGCACCCGACATCATGTCGTCGAAGGCCTTCATGTCCTTGACTTCGAATTCCATGATGGCGGTCCAGTAGCGCTCCCCGACCAGGTCGGACATGACGCGCAGTTTCCCCTGGCCGGACTTCTCCATCAGCCTGGCCATCGCAAGGGATTTCTCGATCATCGGCCGGACCTTGCCGGGCTTGCAGTACATGATCTCGCGCACGAGCAGCATGGCTTCCTCCTTCCCATGGTCACTTCCGGACGGCCGGGACTCCTCAAGGCGAGATAACCCACGGCTCGTCAGCACCGTCGGCCGGGCGCATCGCCGTCAAAGAGGAGACATCCGAAGCCGTGGTCGCGTCAATACCTTTGACGAGGCCGCCCGCAGCGGCGCCAGTCGCGCAGCCCTGCTCGTGCGGGACCTCGAGCACCGCCCGGCGCTCCTCGGCCGGGAGTGCCCGCCCCGGCTCATGACCTCGCCTCTCGCGGCGGCCTACTTCAATCGGACCACTGATCGAGAGAAGGCGATCCCCTGTCCGTTCACCCGCAGGAAGTAGACGCCCTCTCCCGCCTGGCGTCCGTCGTTCGTTCGGCCGTCCCACGTGAGCTCATTGGGCCCGGCGGCCAGGAGTGCAGTACCCAAAGCTCGTACC
>JBKJXJ010000559.1:0-10908 GCA_046716125.1 Candidatus Eiseniibacteriota bacterium | reverse complement strand
GATGAACAGCGTGTCGGGCAGCGCCGGATCGTAGATGGATGCCCAGTCGCTGGCCCCGAGCGCGTAGAAGTAGAGGTACTCCTGGTTGTTGTCGAGGGTGGAATCGACGGGCGCGACCTCGACGAACCCCATCGCCACCTCGCGGTAGCCGCAGCCATCGCAGTAGTCGTCTTCGGGCAGCACCGGGAATCCCGGCCAGGTGAAGAGCCGGAGACTGTCGAGGAGTGTGGTCCGGTCGCCGCCGAACAGATCGAGATTGAGCAGCTCGGCGAACCGGACGCGGTAGAACCCGGACGAGTCCACGGCCAGCTTCACCCATTGCCGTCCGGCGTAGATGCTGGTGTCGGGCACGCCCCCGGCGACGCTCATCGGGGTCGCGTCCATGAGTCCGGCGCCGCGCGAGTCGCGCGCGCGTCCGGCCTCGCGGCGCCACGCCCGGCCCTGCTCGTAGTTCACCAGCGTTTCGTGGTAGACGCGCTCGAAGGGATCCGGATCTTCGGCCGGGCGCGCTGGATCGCCCGCGGTCGCCGGGACTCCGCTCACCGCGACCTCGACCTCGATGCGGTGGGCGATCGACAGCCGGCGTGTGGCGCCGTCGTAATCGGCGGGGGTGATCGCGATGCGCGCGATCCGTTGATTGCGCATCCATCCCACGCCGAGCAGCCGTGCCCGCACGCCCGTGACCGCCGGCGCGCTCCCCGGGACCGGGCGTGCGACATCGGCGATGGACTTGTTCAGCGCGTCCGCCATGGCGTCGACCTCGTTCGCCCCGGGAGCCAGGCCCTGCGGGCGGAACGGCTGTCGCGCGAGCCCGACGTCCTCCACCACCTGGGCTGCCGTCGCGGTGGCGTTCACCCTCACCTCGCCGGCAGGGGGCACCGCTACGGTCACGATGCGCTCGGGCAACATCGGCTGACCCTCGGCGGCGACAACCTCGTAGCCATCGAGCGCGAGCTGCATGGTCCGTCCGCCGGGGCGGGCGGGTTCCAGATCCGGCTCGGGGACATCCACGACGAAGCGGATGGACTGTGGCGTCGAAGGCAGCGCCCGCACGTCCGGCGTGCCCGGCGCCGCGAGGGCGCGCGGGGTGATGGCCACGGCGAGCAGCGTGGCGAACAGCCACGCGCGATGGGCCGCGAAGCCACGAGCAGGCCGGGACGGGCGCTGGAGGACGGGGCTCACGATCCGGGATCGGCGGTCAGGGATCAGAACTTTTCGGCCTCATCCACCAGCATGACCGGGATGTCGTCCACTACCTTGTAGCGGAGCCGGCAGTTCTGGCAGGTGAGGGTCGACGCCGCGGCGTCGTAGACCAGGTCCTTCTTGCAGGCGGGACAGACCAGGATGGCGAGCAGATCGGGGCTAAGGGCCATGGGAATCCTCGGGTTGGCGTTGGGTCCTGGGCCCGTCGAAGAGCCCTAACGAACGAGTCGCAATGGTGCGCGAGAAGCCTCCCGAGGCTGTGGAATGCCGATGGAGTCTAGCAACCGCGTTTCGCGAGGGTCAAGCGTTCTCCTCGCGAAACACGCCCATCCGGCGATACCGCTGCAGCCGATCCGCCTTCAGCCGCTGCGCTGATACCCCGCCGAGGCGTTCGAGGTGCCGCAGAACCGACGCCTTAAGGACGGTCGCGGCCGCCTCCGGATCCCGGTGGGCCCCCCCGAGCGGCTCGGGGAGCACCTCGTCCACGATCTCGAGGCGCAGCAGGTCGGCCGCGGTGAGCTTCAACGCCTCGGCGGCCAGCACGTTCTTCTTGCCGTCGCGCCAGAGGATGGAGGCGCAGCCCTCGGGCGAGATGACCGAGTAGATCGAGTTCTCGAACATGACCACGACGTCGGCCACCGCGATCGCCAGCGCCCCGCCCGAGCCCCCCTCACCGATGACGACGGTGACGATCGGCACGCCGAGCCTGGCCATCTCGCGCAAGTTGACCGCGATGGCCTCGGCCTGGCCGCGCTCCTCGGCCCCCAACCCCGGGTAAGCGCCGGGGGTGTCCACCAGCGTCACGATCGGCATCTGGAACCGGTCGGCGGTCTGCATCAGGCGCAGCGCCTTGCGATAGCCTTCGGGGTTCGGCATGCCGAAACGGCGGAGCAGGTTCTCCTTGGTGTCGCGCCCTTTCTGCTGGCCGATCACCATGACCGCGCGGCCATCGAGCAGCGCCGGTCCCGCCACGATCGCCGGATCCTCGCCGAAGTGACGGTCGCCGTGCAGCTCGGCGAAGTCGGTGAAGCAGCGCTCGAGGTAGTCGAGGGTGTAGGGCCGCCTCGGATGGCGCGCCAACTGGACACGCTGGTAGGGCGTGAGCGTGGTGAAGATCTCGCGCCGGAGCGCGTCGGCCTTGCGCTCCAGCTCATCCAGCTCGCCGGCCGCGCCCAGGCCGTGGGCATTGGCCTGCTCGCGGAGCTCCTGGATACGCTGCTCCAGCTCGAGCACCGGCTTCTCGAAGTCCAGCCAGGCGGTCACAGGCCCCCCTTCCCCCAGCGCACGCGGAGCGACGGGTGCGCCTGCTTGAGGTCGGCGATCACGCGGTCCTCCTCGGCGACGGTGAACCGGCGCGAGCGCAGCGCGAGCCGCGAGTGGTCGGGACGCACGATGTGAAGGTACACCTCCGCCTCGCCGGGATGCGAGCACAGCACCTCGTCGATCGAGACCAGGCGGTCCTCGTTGATCTCCTCGACCCGGATCTCGATGTGGAGGCAGCGCCGCCAGGTCCGCCCCGCCTCCTCGAAGCCGCGCACCTCGCTCAGCAGCAGTTTGACCCCGCGATCCTCGCGCACCTCGACCCGTCCCGAGGCGACGACGATGGTCTCGGGCGTCAGCAGCGCCCGCGCGCTCTCGAACGTGTCGGGGAACACCGTGCACTCGACGCGCCCCGAGAGGTCCTCGATCGTGACGATCGCCATCGGCCGGCCCGTGCGGGTCATGATCGACTTGAGCTCTCCGACCAGCCCCGCGATCCGCACCTCGGTCCGGTCCTCGAGCTGCACGGCATCGGCAATGGTGTGCGTGGCGAGCGTCCCCAGGCGCTCACGCACGTGCTCGAGCGGGTGCTCCGAGAAGTAGAACCCGAGCACCTCCTTCTCGTGCGTGCTGCGGTCCCGTCCGGACCAGGGCGGCACCGGTGGCAACGATGGGGAGCCGACGGCGACCGCGGTTCCGCCCCCGTCGCCGAACAGCGACGACTGCCCGCTGTCGCGCTCCTTCCGAAGCGACGCGGCCCGTTCGAGCATGAAACCCGCCGCCGCGAACAGCGCTCCCCGCTCGGGCCCCAGCGCATCGCAGGCGCCCGAGGAGACCAGGCTCTCGAGCACGCGACGGTTCATCCCGCGCGCATCGAGGCGCCGGGCCAGGTCGAGCAGATCGGTGAACTCGATGCCTTCGGCGCGCGCCGCCACCAGACCCTCGACCACGCCCTCGCCGACGTTGCGCACCGCGCCCAGGCCGAACCGGATCGCGCCGTCCTCGATCGTGAAGCGCCACTCCGAGCGGTTCACGTCCGGCGGCCGGATCGCGAGCCCCATCCGCCGGCATTCCTCGATCAACGTGACGATGCGTGCGCTGTCCGAGACTTCGCTGGTCATCGTCGCGGCCATGAACTCGGCGGGATAGTGCGCCTTGAGATACGCGCACTGGTAGGCGAGCAGGGCGTAGGCGGCGCTGTGAGATTTTGTGAACCCATAGCCGGCGAACTTCTCCATCGTCGCGAAGATCTTTTCGGCCTTCGCGGCCGCGATCTTCCGGTGCTTGCACCCTTCGACGAACTGCTGGCGCTTGGCCTCCATCTCTTCCGGGCGCTTCTTCCCCATCGCCCGCCGGAGCTCGTCGCCCTGCGCCATCGAGAACCCGGCGAGCACACTGGCGGCTTGCATCACCTGCTCCTGGTAGACGAACACGCCGTAGGTGTCGCGGAGCAGCGGCTCGAGGTCCGCATGATCGTAGGTGACCTTCTTCCGCCCGTGCTTGCAGTCGATGAAGTAGGGGATGTTCTCCATCGGGCCGGGCCGGTAAAGGGCGTTCATCGCCACCAGGTCCTCGAACACCGTCGGCGCGAGGCGCTTGAGGTATTCGCGCATGCCACCCGACTCGAACTGGAAGATCCCGACCGTGGCAGCATCCTGGAACACACGATAGGCGTCGGCGTCGTCGATCGGCAGGGTCTCGAGGTCGATCGCGCGCCCATGGTGCTCCTGGATCAAACGTACCGCGCCGGCCAGCACCGAGAGGGTGCGCAGGCCGAGGAAGTCCATCTTGAGCAGCCCCGCCTTCTCGATCGACTTCATGTCCCACTGCGTGGTGACGGTCTCGTCCTTCTGACGGTAGAGCGGCACGTAGTCGACCAGGGGTCCCGGGGTGATGAGGACGCCGGCCGCGTGGGTCGAGGCGTGGCGGGCCAGGCCCTCGAGCACCCGAGCGGTCTTGAGCATGCGCGCGAACTGGGGGCCCTTCGTGGGCAATCCCTTGAGATCGGGCGACAACTCCAATGCCCTCTCGAGCGTCATGCCGAGACCGTCGGGCACCATCTTGGCGATCCGGTCCACATCCGCGAACGCCATGCCGAGCGCGCGACCCACGTCGCGCATGACGCCCTTCGCCCCCATCGTGCCGAACGTGATGATCTGGGTGACGCAGTGATCCCCATACTTCGCCCGCACGTAATCAATGACCTCACCGCGCCTCAGGTCGTCGAAGTCGATGTCGATATCCGGCATCGAGACGCGCTCGGGATTGAGGAAGCGCTCGAAGATGAGCCCGTGCCGGAGCGGATCGATGTCGGTGATGCGAAGCACGTAGGCGACGAGGGAGCCGGCGACCGAGCCACGGCCGGGGCCGACGCCGATGCCGTTCCGCCGCGCGAAGTCGATGAAGTCGCGCACGATCAGGAAGTACGAGGCGAATCCCATGCGGCAGATGATGTCCAGCTCGTACGTCATGCGCTTGCGCACCTCTTCGGACGGCGCGGGATAGCGCTGCCCAAGTGCGGCGGCGGTCAAGGCGGACAGGTGCTCCTCGGCGGTCCCGGCGCCCGGCGGCAGCGGAAACGCCGGCAGCAGCGGCTTGCCGAAATCCATCTGCAGGTTGCAGCGCTCGGCGACGGCGAGCGTATTGAGCAATGCCTCTGGCTGGCCGGCGAAGCGTTCGCGCATCTCGTCGGCCGAGCGGAAGAAGAGCTGGTCGGTCGCGTAGCGCATGCGCTTCTCGTCCCCGACCGACTTGCCGGTCTGGATGCACAGCAGGACGTCGTGCGCGTCGGCATCCTCGTGCCGCAGATAGTGGCAGTCGTTGGTCGCGACCAGCGGGATGCCGGTCCGGCCGGAGAGCGCGGTGACCCGCGTTCGGATCTTCTCTTCGATCTCGAGGCCGTGATCCTGGATCTCGAGGAAGAAGTTCTCGGGCCCGAAGATCTCGCGGTACAGGACCGCGGTCTTGTAAGCGTCCTCGTCGTCGTCCTCGAGGATGGCGCTGCCGATCTCGCCCTTGGGGCAGGCCGAGAGGGCCAGCAAACCCTCGCCGTGCGCGGCCAGCAGCTCGTGGTCCACGCGAGGCTTGTAGTAGAACCCCTCGAGGAAGGCGAGCGAGGAGAGCTTCATGAGGTTCCGGAAGCCCATCTCGTCCCGCGCCAGCAGCACCAGATGGTGCGCGGTGTCCCGCGTGCGGTCCTGGCGCCGGCCGCGGGTGACGTAGGCTTCCATCCCCACGATCGGCTTGACCCCGGCCTTGCGCGCGGCCTGGTAGAACTCGACCGCACCGAACAGCGAGCCGTGGTCGGTCAGCGCCAGCGCCGGCATGGCGAGCGCGGCGGCGCGCTCCACCATGCCGGTGATCGGGCTCGCCCCGTCCAGCAGGGAGTAGTCGCTGTGGTTGTGAAGGTGGACGAAGTCCGAGTGGTGCATGGCGCATCCTGCGCTGCGGGGTGGGCGCACGGTGCGGAATTCCGCGCGCGACCTAATCTAGCACAACGCGGGCGGCTTGCGATCCGCGCGATGAGCGCGTGTGGGACGTCCGGTCAAGTTCCCCTGACGCCCGCAAGGCGCCGCTTCTGTCCGCCGGCACGCGGCTGCTCGGTCGCGGCGCACTTACGGCGCAAGAGCTTCTCCTTCGCGGTCCGGAGCGCGTACTTGAGCACCGCCCCCATCTGCCCCGGCGGGACGTCATGGCCGAGCAGGTTCTCGACATCGCCCAGCAGATCCTGGGTCTCCTGATCGACGGTAAGCTGCCAGCCGAACCGCCCTGGCGCCAGCGGGGTCACCACCGAAATGACAGGCTCGTCTATCCGCGCTGGCGCGGATGAATGTACCGAAGAGGTACAAACTTCGATGACCGGGCCCGCCACCACAGGGGACTGTCCCTGCGCCACTTGCGGCGGCGCCGAAAGGACCATGGGAGCCGCGGGAGCCGCCGGAGTCGGGCTCAGGCTCGCGATGAACGTGGGCAGGTCGGGCTGCGGGAACCGTGCGGCGATCAGGAGCTGGATCTCGCGCTTGGTCTTGTGAAAGTCCGCCGCCAGCAGCTCCGCGGCGTTCTCCTCGGTCAGATGCGGCGCCAGGATCAAGATCCCGGTCAGATTGAAGCCTGCGGCGCGTAGCCCACGATTCCGGATCAGGAGACGCCCTAGTTCAGCTTGAAGCTCCCGGCCGCCCGCCGCTCGTTGCCGGCGCGATCGCGCACGACGGCCACGACGCGGTGCGTCCCGGGGCCGGGCGGGCGCAGCGGTCGCCAGCGCAACACTCCCGATTCGTCGTCCCACTCCGCCGGCATGCGTCGCCCGTCCACCTCGAACCACGAGGCGCGCCGGTCCACGCCGCTTCCGCCCTCGACCACGCTCGCCTCGATCGCCCAGCGGCTGTAGGGCGCCCCGGGCAGGCGCTTGGGGGCAGCCCGCAGGGTGACACGAGGGGCGAGGGTGTCGGCGAACAGCGCGAATCGGCCGAGGTGGCGAGTCTCCCCCACCCGGCGCTCGAGCGCGGAATCGAGCGGAGACGTGACCCAGCCCCAGCCGTCGCCATCATCCATGTAGAGTCCGACGTTCGAGGCGGGCGGCTTTCCCCGGCCCCACTCGAGGCGCATCGGCCGCCGCAGACGCAGGTTCACGGGAAAGATCTCGAGCACGTCCGAGCGTGCGGTGAGACCCTGCGGCGCGTCCCCGTACCGCATCGACGAACGATAGAAAAGCGGGCCCGGCTCGAACATGCCGTCGCGCGTGAGGAGCCAGGTGATGTCGGGGACGTAAGCCGCGTCCGACCGCCCGGTCGGATCGCCCTGTCTCAACGCGACGGATGACCTTGACCATCGTCGCTCCGCCGCATCGACTCCGCTCGCCAGGAGCGTGTACGGCCAGAGCTTCGAGTCGGCAGGCAGCCTCACCACCGCGGTCCACTCCCCGGAGCGAAGCGACGCGGGCCGCCCCCCGATGGTGACGCCCCGGCTGCCGGCCGGCGCCCCGCGAAACGTCACTCGCAGGTGGTGTTCCGGCAGCAGCGCGAGGTCGAACCAGCGGGTCGAGTCCGCCACCGCCTTCCCACCCACGGCCGTCGTATCCGGCCCCCGCGCTCCGGCCGGCGGCGGCTCGAGCACGACCGAGCGCTCGGTGACGTTACCCCCCAGATCACGCGCCGTGATCCGAAGGGTGCGCGGCGGATCGCCGGGGCGCACGACCAGTGTGCCGGCATCCTCGCCGTGCGGGACATTGGTGCGCATCACGCGTGGGCGGAATCCGCCCGGGGCCCACATCACCATGCCCCGATCGCCCACCACGCGGCCCGAGTCATAGATGTGGTCGCTCTCCGACATGTCGGTCGCCCACGAGACGCTGTCGAACCGGCACTCGACCTGCAACTTGTCGAACGCGAGCGCGACCGACCAGGGGACCATGCGATCCACGCCGCGCCAGACGCCGTCCCGTGCCTCGACCACCGCGCGCACTCGGCCCAGCACGCGCACGCTCGGCGCCGTCGCGCCCAGCCGCACGGTCACGGGCGCCGCGCTCCGCTCGACGTAGCTGGTGTCATCGAGGGGCTCGAGCGTCACGCTCGCGAGCGTCGGGGCGGACGTGTCGGGGATCGCGAGACCGCTCCGCAGCGGATGGTAGGCGATGTCGCCGCGTCGGACCTCGAAGTGAAGATGCGGCCCGCCCGAGCCGCTCTCGCCGGTCCAGGCGATACGCTGTCCGGCCGCGACGCGGAACCGCCCGGCCGGAGGCCAGAGATCCTGCTCGTACTGGCCGCTCGACTCCTGCGCCGCGGCCACGAACCCCGCGAGCGGTTCCGCGTAGGCGTCGAGATGCGCGAACACGAGCAGTCGCCCGTCGTCGACATGCAGGTAGATGGAACGCCCGTAGCCTGCGCCCGATGAACGCACGCGCTCGATCCACCCGGCGGCCGGAGCCAGCACCGGCCGGCCCACGCGTCCACCGGTCCCCAGGTCGAGCCCGGCATGGAAGTGATTCGAGCGGTACTCGCAGAACCCGCCGTTCAGCACCAGCGGGAGCGCGAGCGGAGCGTACGGGAACGACGGCGCAAAGGACGAGACAGGGACGGGTCGCCTGGCTGGAACGGCGCTCATGACGGCCATCCCCGCGGCATGGACAACCGGGTGCGTGCACACGACGCAGGTCGCCAGGAGCAACACCGAAACCATCCCCTTGCCCGGAGCCGGGGCTGCGCCACCCCACCCACCATCCGCAGCGCATTGCATCCGGAGCGACCATTTTGCAAACCGGGATTTCAAAAGGGTGTCCCCCGTGATGAAACGGTTACGCGCAAAGCCGCCAGCCGGCGCTTGTTGGCGGGCGCGGCCCGACTGGCACCCTGATTGCAGGATGGGCTCGCGCCTTTGGAAATCACCGGGCTTCCCAGTACGAGCCCACGACATCGGGACTTCAAGTGCAAGGAGACAGCCGTGAAGGTCTCACGTTCGATCATGCTGACCGTGGCTGGACTCGCTGCCATCGCGGGGCTCTCCGGCTGTGGCACCGATCCACTCTCGCCGCTGACCAGCCTTGATACGACTCCGCCGCCGGCGCCCACGAACCTCACCCGCGACAACGACTCGAACGGCCAGCCGGTGCTGGTGTGGAGTGAGAGCGCGGCGCCTGACCTCGCCGGCTACCGGGTGTATGTGTACTCGGCGGGACCCGGCGAGTATGTGCCGGTCGACGACACCGTCCTCCTCGGCGCCAGGTTCACGATCCCGACCGGCACGTTCGGGACCTCGGCATCGTATCGCGTTCGCGCGGTGGATGTGTCGGGCAACTGGAGCGCGCTTTCGGCGCCTGTGGACGTCTATGTTCCGACGCTCTCGGGCGGAGGCGACCGCAAGGATCTCATCGAACTCAACTAGCAGACGGGGCGCGGGGGCCAGCCTCCCACGCCGTGCTTCAAGGAAGGAGCACGAGTCGCGTCTGGATGTGGAAGGATCCGCTGTGCAGGCGCGCGAAGTACACACCGGCCGGGACGGAGCGACCCTCCGCATCCCGGCCGTCCCATGTCACCCGCCCACCCAGCCCGGTCCCGACGTCGAGCACGCGCCGCTCGCGGCCGGTGACGTCGAACAGACGGATGAGTTGCCGGCTCCCTTCGCCGTTGCTCGAGGCCTGCCAGAAGAACTCGGCCGTCCCTCGCGCCGGGCGGTCGCGGACCGCGAGCGCGATACCCTTGACGCCCGTGAGCGGCCCACCCACGTTGGTCTGGACTTCGACCACGTTGGAGAGCAGCGAGGCGTAGCCCTGGCCGTCCACGGCCTTCAGGGCGAACCAGTAGTGGGTCGCGCCGGAGAGGCCGCCGAAGACCATGGACTCGCTCCCGCCGGCGTCCACGGTCGCGCCCTGCGTCCTCTGGAGCAGTGCGGTCGCGAAGCCGGCATCGTCGAGCGGAGTGACCGCCCCGCGCACCTCGTACGCCTGCGGCCGGCCGACCGAGGCGTCGTCGCCGGTGGCGGTCCAGGCCAGCGAGACCAAGGAGTCGGTCAGCGCCACCACATGAAGATCGGTCACCCGGCCGGGGATGGGACTCACGACCGGCGGGGCGTAGAGTCTGCTGCCCGTCCGTGCGTAGTTGCCGCGCGCGGTGGGCCAGGGGAACGCGCCCGCGACACTCGAGCCCGCACCCGCGTCATAGATGTAGAAGAGCGAGTCGCTCCCGGTACCGGCCACCACCTCGGCCGAGGCGTCCCCATCCGTCTGCCCCAGGCTCGGCGACTGACCCGCCCCGCCCGGCTTGGGGAACGTGGGGAGTGAGTCGGCGTCGGCCTCGAGCGCGAGCAAGGATCCGCCGCGGTAGATGAGCAGCTCGGGACCGGGCGATGCGGCCGAGAGCTCGCCCACGACCGGCGGGCCCAGGGCCGCAGCCGGCAACGGGCGCGGCCAGTTGAGTGCGGAGAGGCTCACCCCGGAGGAGTCGCGCACCTCGATGCGCACGGGGGAGGCGGTGACGACGATGATCTCGTCGAATCCGTCGCCATCGAGGTCCGCGAGCGCCGGATCCTGGGCGGCCGAGCCCGCGAGCGTGACCGGGAAGCCGGGCCGCGGCAGACCGTCGGGTGAGAACGCGTGCAGTTCGGTTCCGGCCGCGACCACGATCGTGGGCGAGGCGCCCGAGCCGATCCGCCCGATCACCGGGGCGCGCGGATCGGTCCCGACCGCGACGGGCCAGCCCGGGAGCGATACGCCGCCGGCGCCGAACGCATGGACGGTCCCGTCGGCCGCCGCGAACACCACGTCAACGCCCGGATCCGCGTCCAGCTCCGAGAGCGCCGGGCCGGCACGGAGCGGGCTGACGCCAGTGTCGATCGGATAGCCGGCCACGATGCTGCCATCCGCGTGCCACGCCCAGAGCCGGCCGTCGTCCCCGCCGCTCACGATCTCGAGCGCGCCGTCGCCGTCGAGATCCCCGATGCCCGGCGGGTTCATGG
>JBKJXJ010000558.1:0-4228 GCA_046716125.1 Candidatus Eiseniibacteriota bacterium | reverse complement strand
AAGAATCTCAAGGAGGGTGCGGTGATGAAGGGCGTCGTGAAGAACCTCACCGACTACGGTGCCTTTATCGACCTCGGCGGCATCGACGGGCTGCTCCACATCACCGACATGTCGTGGGGCCGCGTCGGCCATCCCTCCGAGCTGACCAAGATCGGCGACAAGGTCCGGGTCAAGGTGCTCAACTTCGATCCCGAGAAGGAGCGCATTTCGCTCGGCTTGAAGCAGCTCGAGGCGTATCCGTGGGAAGGGGTCGAGGACAAGTACAAGGTCGGCGACCGGATCAAGGGCAAGGTGGTGTCGATCACGGACTACGGCGCGTTCGTCGAGCTGGAGCGCGGCGTCGAAGGCCTGATCCACGTCTCGGAGATGTCCTGGACCCGGCACGTGCGCCATCCTTCAAAGGTCGTCAACATCGGCGACACCATCGAGGCGGTGGTCCTCAAGGTGGACAAGGCGAACGAGAAGATCTCACTCGGCCTGAAGCAGATCGAGCCCGATCCGTGGCTGACGCTGGACGAGAAATATCCGGCCGGCATGCGGGTCAAGGGCAAGGTCCGTAACCTCACGAACTTCGGCGCGTTCGTCGAGCTCGAGGAGGGCATCGACGGTCTGGTCCACGTCTCGGACATGTCGTGGACCAAGCGCGTCGCCCACCCGAGCGAGGTGCTCAAGAAAGGCGAGACGGTCGAGGTCGTGATCCTCTCGATCGACAAGGAGCATCGGCGCATCAGTCTGGGCCTCAAGCAGGTGAGCGACGATCCGTGGCCGCAGCTGGCGACCCAGTTCCCGGCCGGGATGAAGCTGACCGGGACCATCAACCGCCTGTTCGACCGCGGGGCGATCGTCGATCTCGGCAACGGGATCGAAGGGTTCGTGCCGCTCTCGCAGCTCGGCATCGACGACCTGAAGCGTCCGAACGACGCGTTCGAGAACGACGAGTCGCTGACGATGAAGGTCACGCGGGTGGATGTCCCCAACCATCGCCTGATCCTGAGCGTCAAGGCGTGGCTGGCCGAGCAGGACGACATCGCCATGGCGGAGTGGACCTCACGCCGCAATCAGGTGCGGGCGAAGATCGCCGCCAACCCTCCGGCCGAAGAGCCCTCGGACTCCCGCGTCCGGGAGAAGGTCGAAGCCGTTCCGGAAGAGTAGAGTCCGTGCAGCCGCACATCGTGGCAGGAGCGCGCCCGCCCGCAACCCGGGGCGGGCGCGCGTCCATCTGGCGCGCCGCGGCGTGGGTAGCGGTCATCGTCCTCTCGAGCACGGCGGCCGCACCCTCGGGGCCTCCGGGTGCGCCCCCCGGTGGGCCCACGGCCACAGCCTCGGTCCCACGCGCGGGCACGACGACGGACGCAACCCACCGCTCATCGGCCCCCGCGCCCAGTACTCTGCGCGACGTGCTCGCGACCACGCCGGCCGACAGCCTGCCGGTGGTGCTCAGGCGGTTCGAGTCGCAGCGCGCGCGCACACCGGAAGCGACCGAGGCGGTGCTCGCGCTCGGACAGCTCCACTACGCCCGCGGAGAATATCGTAGGGCGGCCGAGGCGTTCGCCCGCGCCGCGGCCCGGCTCGAGCCCACCCGCAAGCCCGAGGCCCGCTACTGGGCGGGGCTCGCCCGTCTCGCACTGGGCGAATCCGATGGGGCCCGCGCCATGCTCGACGAGGTGGCGTCGGTTGGCGGCCCCCGGCAGTCGGCGGCCATGTTCGCGCAGGCGCAGGCCTGGGAACTGGCGCAACGGCCGGCCCGGGCAATGGACCTGCTGAGCACCCTGCTGGATCCCGCGCGAGGAGAGCCGGGGGAGGTGGGGCCCGCGGCGCTCGAGCGCGCGGCCGCGCTGGCCGACCAGGTGGGCCAGGACGAACGGGCGCGCGAGGCCCGCGAGCGCCTGCTGCGCGACTATCCGCGCAGCATCGAAGCCGCGGCGGCGCGACGGGCGGTGTTCAGCCCGGCCGAAGCGCGCACGCACGCCGAACCCCGCCCGGGGGCGATCGCGGTCGTGATCGGCTCGTTCGTGGATCCGGTGCGCGCCCGATCCCTGGCCGCCGCGGCGCGTGCGGCGGGGTTCGCGCAAGCCCAGGTGGTGAGCCGGGGCAAGGGGCTGTCCGCGGTGCACGTCGTCCGTCTCGGCGTCTATCCGCGATCGACGGAAGCGCGTCGCGCCGGAGCGCAGGCCGAGCAGGCGCTCGGTGTGACGTTCGAGATGATGAGGGCCCGCTGACGTGGGCTCGCTGACATGGACCCGTCGATGAGGGCTTGCTAGCCGTGGCGCGGCCACGCGACGCCGGGCAGGCCTCGCTGCCGTTCGTAGGGGGCACGGCGGGCACGGGGGGTGCCGGAGGTGCGGAAGCGAAGGGCAGGGCGCGTCCCGAGGCGCGCGCGTCGGTCATGGACCAGTATCGCGCGATCAAGCGTGACCATCCCGGGGCGTTCCTGTTCTTCCGGATGGGCGACTTCTACGAGATGTTCTTCGGCGACGCGGTGCGCGGCGCGGCCCTGCTCGGGCTGACGCTGACCTCGCGCAACAAGCACGACCCCGAGCCCATCCCGATGTGCGGCCTCCCGTGGCATCAGCGGGACGGCTACGTCGCGCGGCTGCTCAAGGCCGGGCACAAGGTGGCGATCTGCGACCAGCTGGAAGACGCGGCCGCGGCGCGCGGGCTGGTCCAGCGCGGGGTGACCGAGGTGCTCACCCCCGGCTCGGTCGTGGGCGAGGGGTTCCTCGAGCCCGCGGCGAACAACTTCCTCGCCGCCGTGTGGCCGGCCTCGGCCACCATCGGCGTCTGCCTGGCCGACGCCTCCACCGGTGAGGTCAAGCTCGCGGAGCCGTCGTGGCCTGAAGCGGCCTCGTTCCTCGCCCGGCTCAGAGTCTCCGAGTGGCTGCGTCCCGATCCCGCTGAACTCGATCCCGGGACCGCCGCCCGTCTCGACAAAGCACTCGAAGGGCTCGTGGGGGCGACGACGCCGATCCCGGTCGCGCGATTCCTCGATGAGGGGGTACTCGATGCGCGCTGGGGGAGCGCGACCGTGGCCGGACTCTCCGACCTGCCGGCCGCCCGCGCGGCTTCGGCCGCCGCGATCGCCTACCTGGACCGGGTGCAGGGCGGCCCCGCACTTCAGCTCACCCGGGTCGAGCGCTGGCAGGACGAGGCCATCCTGCGCTACGACGAGGCGACCGCCCGGCACCTCGAGCTGTTCCAGGCGCAGCCGGGCGGCGAGCCCCGGCACACGCTGTGGCACCACCTGAACCTGTGCGTCAGCTCGATCGGGGCGCGCCGGCTCCGTTCCTGGCTCGAACGCCCCGCCGCCCAGGCAGCGCCGCTGCTCGCGCGCCAGTCGGCGATCGAGGCCTGGCTCTCCGCCGGGGTGACGCGCGGCGGGTTCCGCGAGGCCCTGCGCGGGCTCACCGATCTCGAACGCCTCGCGGCGCGCCTCGCGTGCGAGCGGGCCACACCGCGCGACCTCGGGGCGCTGCGCGACACCCTGGGGCGCCTGCCCGGTCTCGCGGCCCGGCTCGAGGACATGAAGGGACCCGGGATGCCGGCCGCGCGCGCGGCGCTCGCGGGGATCCCCGAACTGCTGGCGACGCTCAGCCGGGCGCTGGTGGACGAGCCCCCTCCGCTCGCCCGGGAGGGCGGCATCGTGCGCGAAGGTTTCGACGAGCACCGCGACCGGTTGCACGACATGGCGCGCTCCGGGAAGCAATGGATCGCGACGCTCGAGGCTTCGGAGCGCGCTCGCACCGGGATCCCGAGCCTCAAGGTGGGATACAACCGGGTGTTCGGCTACTACCTCGAGGTCACCCGGCCTCATCTTGACCGGGTCCCGGCCGACTACGAGCGACGGCAGACACTGACCTCGGCCGAGCGCTTCGTCACTCCCGAGCTCAAAGCCAAGGAAAGCGAAGTGGTGAGCGCCGAGGAGCGCTTGAAGGCGCGTGAGCACGAGGTGTTCGTGGCCTTGAGGACCGAGGCGTCGCGATGGCGGGCCGAGCTTGAGCGCGCGGCCGACGCGCTCGCCGTCCTCGACGCCGAGTCCGCGCTCGCCGAGGCGGCCGCGCGCTACGGGTGGACCAAACCCCAGCTCTCGGACTCCGACCGGCTGGTCCTGGAGGGGGCGCGGCATCCGGTGGTCGAGCGGCTGCTGCCTTCCGGGGAGTTCGTCCCGAACGATTGCCGGCTGGACGGAGAGCATCGCCAGATCCTGCTCCTCACCGGGCCCAACATGGGC
>JBKJXJ010000557.1:0-5872 GCA_046716125.1 Candidatus Eiseniibacteriota bacterium | reverse complement strand
CCGAGCGCGAGTGCAAGCGAGGCGTGGACGGCCCGGTCGGCGCGGAACAGGCCGGCAGCGGGAGGGTGGAGCGCGAGGGGAGCGGCCGCGGTGGTGGGGGCCGCGACCGACGCCCCTCCCGGGGTCGCGGACACGCTGTCGGTCGAGGCCGGATCGGCGCCGGCGGCTCCGCAGAGGAGGAGCATGAGCACCAGGACCGCCCCGGACCGGCACCACCGCGGCGGTCGACGACGGTGCACGAGTGGTGGTCGCGGAGTCATCACATGGCCTCGACGGTGAGACGCTGGTGGCAGGACTGGACGCTCGGCGCCGCCGAGGCCGCCGCCGAGCGTGCGCGTGCGCGGCTCGCGGCCCATGACTGGCCGCCGCCTCTGCTCGCGGTGCTCGCGCGCCTGGGTGAGGGCGGACACCGAGCCTACCTCGTCGGCGGGAGCGTGCGCGACATCCTTCTCGGCCGTGAGGGTGGCGCCGTCGCCGACGTCTCCACCGACCTCGTGCCGGAAGAGGTCGCGCGGCGCTTCGGCCACGTCGTCCCGACCGGGTTGCCGCATGGCACCGTCACTATCATCGAGGACACGCTGACGGTCGAGTGCACGACCTTCCGGCGCGAGGGCGCCTACACGGACGCGCGCCGGCCGGACCACGTGGACTTCACCGGCGACCCCGAGGAGGACCTCGGGCGCCGCGATCTGACGGTGAACGCCATGGCGTGGGATCCCATCCCCGGCGAGCTGCTCGACCCGCACGGGGGCGCGCTCGATCTCGAGCGTCGCGTGCTGCGAGCGGTCGGCGATCCGCTCGCTCGCTTCCGCGAGGACGCCCTGCGGCCGCTGCGCGTCGCCCGGTTCACCGCCACCCTCGAGATGGAACCTGACAAGGCGATGCGGCGCGCGCTGGCGGCGCTCGGTGCGCAAGGGAGTGGCTACGCCGGGGCGACCGTGGCGGCCGAGCGGGTGCGGGACGAGCTCGAGCGCATGCTCGCGGCGGAGCGTCCCTCGCGGGGATTCGAGGTGCTGCGCGAGGCGGCGCTGCTCGGGATCTGGCTGCCGGAGCTGGCCCGTTGCCGGGGCGTGCCCCAGAACCGGTTCCACGCCTACGACGTCTACTTCCACAGCCTCTACACCTGCGACGCCGCCCCGGCCGCCAAGCCGGACGTGCGCTGGGCGGCGCTGCTCCACGACATCGGCAAGCCCGACACCCGAGTCGAACGGGAGGGTGAGGGCACCTTCTACAATCATCAGTTCGTGGGCGCCGAGCTCGCCGACCGCATGCTCGAGCGTCTGCGACTGCCGCTCGCGCGGTGCGCCCGGATCGTGCACCTGGTTCGCGAGCACATGTTCGACTACCGCCCCGCATGGAGTGACGGGGCGCTGCGGCGCTGGCTGCGCCGCGTCGGTCCCGAGCACGTCGCCGACCTGTTCGACTTGCGGATCGCCGACATGCTCGGGAACGGGCTCAAGCAGGGGTTCCCGACCTATCTCGACCCGATGCGCCGGCGCATCGAGCGACTGCTGCTCGAATCGAACGCGCTGCGCGTCACCGACCTCGAGGTGAACGGCGACGACGTCATGCGCGAGCTCGAGATCGCGCCGGGCCGGGCGGTGCGCGAGGCGCTCGAGGCGCTGCTCGAGGAGGTGCTCGACGATCCCTCGCGCAATCGGCGCGAGCATCTCGTCGCGCGACTGCGCGAGCGACGGACGTCTGAACCGGCGAGCGAGTCCCGGACCGTGCCCTCGAGCGAGCCGCGGAACGCGCGGTCCGGCGCTTGACACCCCTCGTCGCACGCCCGTATTGTGCGTCCCGCAAAGGAGTAGGGGCCTCTCCTCTCCGCCCCGCGTGAACCCCTCATGTTGATGTCCGCGGTCCAGAAGCCGGTGCGGCGCGAGCTGGAACGGGTGCAAGCCCATCTCCGGGAACTCTTCCATACCCCGATCCCGATCCTGAACCGGGTCGGCGGTCACGTTTTGGCGACGCGGGGGAAGAAGTTCCGCCCCACGCTGCTGCTGCTCACCGCCCGCCTGCGCGGTCATCTCGGCCGCGAAGCCGTGCTGTGCGCCACCGTCGTCGAGATGGTCCACGCGGCTGCCTTGATTCACGACGATTCGGTGGACCGGAGCGGACTGCGTCGCGGTCTGCCGACGGTCAACGGCCTGTGGACCGACGAGATGGCCATCATCATGGGCGACTACCTCTATGCCCAGGCGATGGCGACACTCGTCACCCACAAGCTCGACACCCCGATGGGCATCCTGGCCCGCGTCGTGACCGAGATGTCGTGCGGGGAGGCGCTCGAGTTCCAGTACGCCCACGACCTCGAGGTCACCGAGGCCCAGTACGAGGAGCTGATCCGGGCCAAGACCGGGTCGCTGATCGGAGCGGCGACCGAGATCGGCGCGGGGCTGAACGGCGGCGGCAAGGACCTGCGCCGGCGGACGCGCTACCGGCGCTTCGGCGAGGCGGTCGGCCTCGCGTTCCAGATCGTGGACGATCTCTTCGACTACCTCGCCGATCCCGAGGTGACCGGAAAGCCGGTGGGCTCGGACCTGGCCGACGGCAAGGTGACCCTGCCGCTCATCGCGGCACTCAGGCAGGCGACCGACGCCGATCGCAAGCGGCTCAGGCGGCTCGCGCTGCGCAAGCGCTGGAGCGCCCGCGATTGGAGCCAGCTCAAGACGCTGATCGAGCGCAGCGGGGGATTCGAATACGCGCGCGCGCGCTCCCTCGTGCACGCCGACGCCGCGCGGCGACTGCTCGCCTCCGAGGGTGACGGCGCCGCCCGTCAGGCCCTAGACCGGGCTATCGACTACGCCGTCCGCCGCGACCATTGAGCCGAACGTCCCGAACCGGCACCCGCAAGGAACCCGCCAGGCCTTGACCGCCCGCCATCGTGCGCCCTCGCGCGCCACCGCGCTCAAGCTGCTGCATGCCGCCGCCGCGGCGGCCGTGGCGAGGAAGGCGCACGATCCCGTGGCGCTCGACCTGCGCAGCGTCGCCGGCGTCGCGGACTACTTCCTCATCTGTTCAGCCGGCAGCGAGGTGCAGGTCAAGGCGATCGCCGAGGCGGTGGAGGAAAAGCTCCACGAGCTGGGCGCGGCCCCATGGCATGTCGAAGGCCTGGCGGGCCGGCGCTGGGTGCTGCTCGACTACGTGGAGATCGTCGTCCACGTATTCCACGAGACGACGCGCGAGTACTACCTGCTCGAGCGGCTCTGGGGCGATGCACGCAAGGTGGACCTTGATCTGGACGACGCTCACTGACGGACTGGCCGAAGCGCTGCGCGCGATCGGCCTTCATTCGCCCGAGCACGTCGAGCGCATCGAGCTGGCGGTGCCGCGCGATCCCACGCACGGTGACTGGACCACCAACCTGGCGCTCGGGCTGGCGCGCGCAGCGAAGCGGCCCCCGCGGGCGATCGCCGAGGCGCTGGCCGCCGCATTCCCACGTGATCCCGCGGTGTTCGCATCGGTCGAGGTGGCGGGCCCGGGGTTCGTGAACTTCCGCTACAGCGCCGGGTTCCTCGCCGCGCTACCCGCGCGCATCCTGGCCGAGGGTGACGGCTACGGCCGTTCGGCGCTCGGCACGCCTGAGCCGACCCTGGTCGAGTACGTGAGCGCCAACCCGACGGGGCCGCTCAACGTCGTCAACGCCCGGGCCGCGGCGGTGGGCTCGACGCTCGTCCGTCTGCTCGAGGCGACCGGGCATCGCACCGAAGGCGAGTTCTACGTCAATGACGCCGGCCGCCAGGTCGAACTGTTGGGCGAGTCGGTGGCGGCGCGGTTCGCCGAGCGCATCGGGACGCCGCGGGCAGTCCCGGCCGACGGCTATCAAGGTGAATACCTGCGCGACATCGCGGCGGACCTCCCCGAGGCGGAGGCACGCGCGGCCCTCGCCCGGCCCGACGCGACCGCCTGGTTCCGCGACCAGGCGCTCGAGCGGATGATCGCCGCGCAGCGCGAGGATCTGAGGGCGTACGGCGCCGAGTTCGCGCGCTGGTTCCGGGAGTCCGGCCTCCACCTCTCGGGCGCGGTGGGCGAGACGTTGCGGGCGCTCGAGGCGCGTGGCGTGGTGTACGTCGCCACCGTGCCGGAGGCCGGCGCCGACGATGACGATGAGGCCCAGAACGACATGGACGCTGGGGCCGCCGGGGCCGCCCCCGAGCGGGGCGAGGCGACGTGGCTGCGCACGTCCAGGTTCGGCGACGAGAAGGACCGCGTCCTGGTGCGCGGCAACGGCGTGCCGACCTACCTGCTGCCGGACATCGCCTACCACCGCGACAAGCACGCGCGCGGGTTCCGGCGGGCGATCGATCTCTGGGGTCCGGATCATCATGGTCACGTTGCCCGCATGCAGGCCGCGCTCGCGGCACTCGGCTACGAGCCCGGCTTCCTCGAGGTCATCATCGTCCAGCAGGTGAATCTCCTGTCGGGCGGCGAGCAGATCAGGATGAGCAAGCGCGCGGGCGAGTTCATCTCGCTCCGGGATCTCATGGACGACATCGGCGCCGACTGCGCCAAGTTCTTCTTCCTGTTGCGCTCGACCAGCGCGCACCTGGACTTCGACCTCGATCTCGCCCGGCAACAGAACGACGAGAACCCGGCGTACTACGTGCAGTACGCCCACGCGCGCATCGCCTCGCTCGTCCGCTTCGCTGCCGAGAAGGGACTGACCCCGGCGACCGGAACCCCCTACCCCGACGGAGAGCTCGCGACCCCGGAGGCTGCGTCCCTGATCCGCAAGCTCTCGACCTATCCCGAGGTCGTGCGCGGGGCGGCGGCCATGCGCGAGCCGCACCGCATCCCGACCTATCTCATGGAGACCGCCGCCGACTTCCACCGCTTTTACCACGCCTGCCGCGTGGTGACGGACGACCTCGAGCGGTCGCGCTCGCGCCTGATGCTGGCCGCCGCCGCGCGGCAGGTCATCGCCAACGGGCTCGCACTGATGGGGGTCTCGGCGCCCGAGCGGATGGAACGCCCCGCCGAGGTGGGCGCGTGAAGCCGCCGCAGGACATCCTGGTGGTCGGCTCGGTGGCGCTCGACTCGGTGCGTACGCCCTACGGCCAGGCCGAAGAGGCGCTCGGCGGCTCCGCCTCCTACTTCTCGTTCTCGGCCAGCCACTTCGCGCCGGTCCGGATCGTGGCGGTGGTGGGGGAGGACTTCCCGGCCGAGCACCGGGCGCTGTTCGAATCGCGGGGCGTGGACGTGCGCGGGCTCGAGACCGCCGAGGGCCGCACCTTCCGGTGGCGGGGCGAGTACATGGCCGAGCTGGGCCACGCCCACACGCTCGAGACTCAGCTCAACGTGTTCTCGACCTTCCATCCCCGCCTCGAGGCGCGGCACCGCGAGTGTCCGTTCGTGTTCCTCGCCAACATCGATCCCGACCTCCAGCTCGAGGTCCTGGACCAGATGAAGCAGCCGCGGCTGGTCGTGTCGGACACCATGAACTACTGGATCGCGCGCAAGCCCGAGCGCGTGGTCGAGGTGCTGAGGCGCGTGGACGTCGCCCTGCTGAACGAGGAGGAGGCCCGGGCCCTCTCGGGCGAGACCCAGCTCGCGGCCGCCGCCGATCGCCTGATCGAGCAGGGCGGGCACGCCGTCATCATCAAGAAGGGGGAGCACGGCGCCCTCTACCGCTCCCGCGAGGAGATGTTCATCACGCCGGCTTTCCCGCTGCCGGTGCTGCGCGACCCGACCGGGGCGGGCGACTCGTTCGCCGGCGGGTTCCTCGGCTGGCTCGCCCGGCGCGAGTCGCACGATGGCGACGCGCTCCGGCAGGGGCTGGCCTGCGGGGCGGCGATGGCGTCGCTCGCGATCGAATCGTTCAGCCCCCGGCGCCTGGTCGAGACCACCCCCGAGGAGATCAGCGAACGGG
>JBKJXJ010000556.1:0-2859 GCA_046716125.1 Candidatus Eiseniibacteriota bacterium | reverse complement strand
TCCAGGGTGAACTCGGCGGTGCGACGAACAGACCAAGCCGGTGTCGCGGCGACCACCGCCAGCAGGGCGATGGCCATGGCGGTGCTGCGAGGCAGCAGATGCATGCCCCCTCCCTGACGGTGGCGGTCGCAAGATGTGAGCAAGACGTGGACGCCGGCCGGTCTCACGCGCGGGGAGGAAGCGCATCCTGCGAAGTCACCCCGTGCGGGAAGGCAGTGGAGCGATAGGTACCGTGAGGACGGGGTTCGAGTCAAGGCTTCTTCGACGGCCGACGGCTCACCGGACGACCGTGACGCGCCCCGACCAGACGGTGTCGTCGAGGAGCGCGCGGATCAGGTAGACGCCCGAGGGCACACGATTCCCCGCGTCATCGCCGAGATCCCACGCGATCTGCCCATGACCGGCCGGCTGCGAGCCGTTCGTGAGCTGCCTGACGCGCCGGCCATCGATGCTGAAGGCGTCCATCCGGACCATCGCCGCGTGCGGCAGCGAGAAGGCGAAGTTGAGCGCAGTACGCGCCGGGTTGGGCCAGGGAGCCGCAAACGAGATGGCGGAGGGAATGTCGCCCACGCCGGTCGTCGGGGGCGTGGTGGTCGCCACGTTCGAGAGCTGCGACCAGTTCCCCGCCTCATCCCGGGTCTTGATCGCGAAGTAATAGATCGTGCTCGCCGCGAGGCCCGAGATCGTGAAGCTCTCGTTCGAGCCCGATGTCGCCGGGGCCGGGAGCCCCGAGACCGCCGTGGCGTTGTTGAAATTGGCTTCCACGATCGGCGCGGTGGAGTATCGGAGCGAGTATGCTTGGGCGCGTCCGGCCATCCCGTCATCTCCCGGGGCCGTCCACGTCAGTGTGGTGGAGACAGCCGCGGAGGCCGGCGCTGCCGGGACCGTGACGATGGTCGCGAGCAGGCCGAGTGCCGGCGCGGCGAAACGGGCCATAGGATGCATGACTTCCCCCCCCTCGTAGGTGGTGGCGCGTGTCCAGGGTCGGTCTTGAGTGCCGGCCGGTCTCACGCAGGGAAAGGGGGGGGGCATCGCGCGAGGCGGAGCGCCGCGCAACGAGGCGCGGGGCGCATCAACCCAAAGCAGGCGGCATGCCAGACGTGAGCGACGACGCGGAGTGAATCGCAAGGCGCTGCGCGGCTTCACGAACGGCCCGCCCACAGCGTGGCGTCCCGAGCCCGGAGGGGTCCGGTTGACGCCGCGGTCGCGTACGTCGGGTATCCCTACCATGTCACGACGCCACGTCGGTGATCGCGTTGACTCCCTGCGCACCGGCCGACGAGAATGGCCGCATGCCGCTCCGACGCACGCTCATCCTCCTGATCGTCGCGGGGCTGTCCGCCCTGGTGCTGTCGCTCGTGCGTGTGGCGGGCGGCCCGCGCTGGCGCACGCTGCGCGAGGGGATGGAGTTCACGACGCTGCGGGGCGATCCGTACTGCCGCCGTGGCTCCTCGGAGATCGCCGTCCTGCGCCTCGACCCGGCGAGCGTCCGGCTGCGCGTCCACCACTATTCCCGCCAGCCCGGGGCGGTGCCGCTGAGCATCGTGGAGTGGCAGCAGCGCACCGGGGCCCTGGCCGTGGTCAATGCCGGGCAGTACTACCCCGACCTCTCGTACATGGGCCTGCTGGTGAGCGATGGCGTGCGGGTGTCGAAGCGGTTGCACCCGAGGTTCAAGGCGGCCCTGGTCGCATCCCCGGACAAAGGCGGTCGGGCGGCCCGCGTGCTCGACCTGGACCGCGAGCCGCTCGATCCCGCGGCTCCCGGATGGCGCGAGGTGGCGCAGTCCTTCATGCTCTTCGACCGCGCCGGACATCCGCGCATCCGCAAGAGCGATGATGTCGCCAACCGGACCGCGGTGGCCCAGGACGGCAAGGGCCGCATCCTGGTCATCACCAGCGAGGGCGGCTACACGCTCTGGGACTTCGCACAGCTGCTCCAGAAGGCGCCGATCGGTCTCTCGCACGCGATGTCCATGGATGGCGGATACGAGGCGGAGATGTGCGTGAGCCTGCCGCCATTCCACTACGCGAGCTTCGGACAGTGGAAGGGAAAGGGCGACGTGTCGGACGCCCCGGGCGCCAAGGTGCCGCTGCCGGCGGTGATCGCCGTGACCGCGCGGTGATCACCTTCCCGTGCGCGCGCTGTGGCCGTCCGGTCACGCGCACGGTGCGCGACGATCCGCGCCGCATCCGCTGCCCGCGCTGCCGCTACCTCATGTTCGACTACCCGCGCCCGTGTGCCGGCATGATCGTGGTGAAGGCGGGGGCACTCCTGATGCTGCGGCGCGGGCACCAGCCGCGGCGCGGGTTCCTGGACTTCCCCGGCGGATTCGTGGACGTGGACGAGGCGATCGACGCCGCGGCGCGCCGCGAGCTGCGCGAGGAGACGGGGCTCAGGGTCGGCCGGATCGAGTCGCTCGGGTACTTCCGCGATCGCTATCACCTCCAGGGCTTCGGGTACTTCCCGACCCTTAACTTCTACTGGCTCGCCCGCTGGCGCTCGGGGGTGCCGCGGGCGGCGGACGACGCGGCGGACGCGGAGTGGATGCCGCTCGCCCGGGTCGGACGGAGCGGGGCGCGGCTGGCCTGGAAGCACATGAGCGCGGTGCTGCGGGAGGTGCGGCGAAGGCTGCGATAGGCGGATCTAACCGCGCCGGCCCCGGCTCGAGCCTGTCTCCAGTGCGGCGCCCCAGCGCTCGAGGAACGCCGTGACGAACGCATGCTCGTTCGCTGCTTCCACCGCGAGCGGCGCCAGCGCCAGTGCCACCGCCAGCGCCAGGTGGTAGCCCTCGGACCGCGACGCCACGGCGCGCCGGTACGCCGCATGGGACTCATTCACCCAGACCGTGGACTCGCGCA
>JBKJXJ010000555.1:0-18983 GCA_046716125.1 Candidatus Eiseniibacteriota bacterium | reverse complement strand
CGAGCAGCCGGTCGGCATGGCGTTCCTCCCCGACGGGCGGCTGCTGTTCATCGAACGGCAGACCGCGCGGGTCCGCCTGATCGTGAATGGCGCGCTGGCCGCGGTGGATCCGGTGGGGACGGTGCCGGACGTGGACTCGAGCTACGGCGAGGAGGGGCTTCTCGGTGTCGTCGTGGATCCCGGATGGCCCGACCATCCGTACGTCTATGTCCAGTACACGGCCAATGCAGCGCCGGTCAACCGGATCTCGCGGTTCACCGCCACCGGGGATCTCGGATTCACCGGCAACGGGTCGCTCACGATCAACCCATCCACGCGCTACGACGTGATCGAGCCCCCACGCCCGGCCTCGTTCCACAACGGCGGCACGCTCCGGTTCGCGCCGGACGGGATGCTCTATTCGAGTCTCGGCGATCCTACCGCGTGCAACTCCCAGCTTCCCGGCGAGATGCTCGGCAAGATCCTCAGACTCGATGTGTCCGGACTGCCACCGGGTCCGGGCGGGCCCGCCCCGCTGGCCCTCATCACGCCGAGCGACAACCCCTTTGCGCTGAGTCCCGACCCCGACGCCCGGCTGGTTTGGCACTTCGGCCTCCGCAATCCCTTCCGTTTCGGCTTCGATCCCGCGACCGGTGACATGGTCATCGGAGACGTGGGGGGCTCCGAGCGCGAGGAACTGGACTTCGCCGACGCTCCCGGCTTCAACTTCGAGTGGCCGATCTATGAAGGGGAGGTGCCCGGTCCCTACGTGTGCCAGTTCTTCGACAGCACACTTTTCCGCGGACCCATCCACACATACGACCACTCCCAGGGCACGTCGGTCACCGGCAGCGTGATCTACCGGAGGCCGCTGTCGGCCGCGCGGCCGTTCCCGCCCGAGTATGAAGGGGACATCTTCTTCTGCGACTTCTCCGGCAGCTGGCTGCGGCGGCTCAAGCGCACGGGCGCGACCTGGAGCATGGCGCCGGCCCCCGGCCAGCCGAACGCGACCGACTGGGGCCTGGGTTCGGACTGGATCTCCGATCTCCTGGTCGCGTCCGACGGGTCGCTCTGGTGCTGTCGGCTGGGCAGCGACAACGGGAATGGTCTGGGCCAGATCCGTCGCATCCGATATATCGGCACCGTGTCCGTTCCGGCGTCGCCCGCCCGCCCGGCCGAGTTCCGGGCGCCATTCCCGTCGCCCTCCCACGGGAGTGTGGCGTTCGACATCGTACTCGCGGCCGACGCGACCATCGCCCTGTCGGTCCACGATGTCACCGGAAGACAGGTGAGGGCGCTCGTCGCGGCCGAAGCTCGTCCCGCAGGCCTCCATCGCGTGAGCTGGGACGGGCGTGACGGCGGAGCCCGACGTGTCGCTCCCGGAGTCTATCTCGCCCGCTTGAGCGTGGCCGGCCACAGCATCGACCGCCGACTGGTTCTCCTCGATTGACACCGGCGCGGTATCATCAGCACAAGGTCGGCCGCCATGTAGGGTGACACCATGCTCGCAGTGCTCGTATCACATCCTGGATTCCGACCGGGCCGCGTGGCGTCCGGGGCCGCGCTCGCGCTGATCGCCTGTGCCCTGTTCACGGCCGCAACGCCCGCGCGCGCCCAGCTCGCCTTGCCTCCGGGATTCGCGGACGACCTCATTTTGGGCAGCGTCGAGGAGCCGGTCGGGCTTGCGTTCCTCGCCGACGGGAGGCTGCTCTTCACCGAGCGCACCAATGCCAACCTCCGCCTGATCGTCAACGGCGTGAGCGCCGCCACCGATCCCGTGGTCACCGTGCCGAACGTCCGGGCGACCGGAGACGAGCAGGGGCTGCTCGGGATCGCCATGGACCCGGGCTGGCCCGCCCGGCCCTACCTCTACATCCACTACGACTATTCCGGCTCGGCGACCATCCGGATCTCGCGCTACACCGTGGGCGGCGACCTCGCGTTCACCGGGAACGGGAGCCTCACGATCGACCCGGCGACCCGCCTCGACATCCTCACCGACATCCCGGATGTCGCGTCGAACCACAACGGGGGCACCGTTCGATTCGGCCCGGACGGGATGCTCTACATCTCGCTCGGCGACGACGCGTCGAGCTGCCAGGGGCAGAATCTCACCATCCTCGCGGGCAAGATCCTGCGGCTCGACGTCTCGGCGCTGCCCGCCGGCGGCGGCGGGCCGCCCGCCAAAAGCCTGATCACGCCCGCCGACAACCCCTACGTGGCCAACGCGAACGCGAACGCGAAGCTGGTGGGGTACTGGGGACTCAGGAATCCGTTCCGATTCGGGATGGACCCTGTGACCGGGAGCCTGGTGATCGGCGATGTCGGCCAGATCACTCAGGAGGAGTTGAGCCACGTGTCGGTGCTCGGGAGGAATCTCCAGTGGCCCATCTATGAAGGGGAGGTCCCCGGGCCCACGACTTGCGCCGGGGTGGACAGCTCCACATTCACCGATCCCATCCTGATCTACGGACGCACTCAGGGGCAGGCGGTGAACGGCGGGGTCATCTACCGGCGACCCGGCAACGGGGCCAATCAGTTCCCGGTCGAGTACGACGGTGACATCTTCTATACCGACTTCTATTCCTCGTGGCTCCGGCGCATCAAGAAGACCGGCGGCACGTGGGCTCCGGCCTTCACGACCGGGCAGCCCAACGCGAGCGACTGGGGGACCGGCGCCACCTTCGCCGCCGACTGGCTCACCGCACCCGACGGCTCGCTCTGGTACTGCCGCATGCTGACCGCCGGCGGGGGCGGGCTGGGACAGATCCGCCGCATCCGGTACACCGGCTCGCTCTCGGTGCCGCCGGGGTCGGCGGCGACGGTCGAGTTCCGTGCGCCCTATCCATCGCCATCGAGCGGTGACGTCGCATTCGACTACACGCTCGGAGCCGAAGCCCAGGTGGATCTCGTCATCTATGATTTCGCGGGGCGGCGGGTGCGCGAGGTGTCCGCGACCCGGCTGGAGGGGGCCGGGCCGCATCGGCTGGTCTGGGATGGCCGCGACCACGCGGGCCGCGCGGCCGGGGCCGGGATCTACGTCGCCGCGCTGACGGTGGCCGGGGAACGTTTCGAGCGGCGGTTCTCGCGGATGCGCTGAGCATCGTGTTCGGCTAGACTGCCGCTTTCGATCCACCGCTCGAACCCACGACTGCGCGCCGCGCCCATGCAGGGCCGCGGCCCCGGAGGATGTCATGAACCCGACGACCACGGGCGCTGCCCCGGTGGATCTCAAGTCGCTGCCCGCCTACTCGCCCACGCCGCTCACGGACTTCTCGAGACCTGAGCACAAGGCCGCCTTCGAGCAGGCGCTCGTGGCCGTGCGCGGCCAGCTCGGGCAGGAGCAGCCGCTGGTCATCGGCGGCGAGCGGCTGAAGGGCGATCGCACGTTCGAGTCACGCAACCCCGCCCGCCCGTCGGAGGTGATCGGCCGCTTCCAGTCGGGAACCGCGGAGCAGGCGGCGCAGGCGGTCGAGACCGCCCACCGCGCCTTCGGGACGTGGAGCCGCGTGCCCGCGCGTGAGCGCGCGGCCTACCTGGTCGAGGCGGCCCGGCGCATGCGCGATCGCAAGCACGTGTTCTCGGCCTGGATGGTCTACGAGGTGGGGAAGAGCTGGGTCGAGGCCGACGCCGATACCGCCGAGGCGATCGACTTCCTCGAGTTCTACGCGCGCGAGATGCTGCGTTACGAGACCCCGCCTGCGCTGACCCAGCTCCCCGGCGAGAAGGGTCACCTGGTCTACCTGCCGCTCGGCGTCGGCGCCGTCATCCCGCCGTGGAACTTCCCGCTCGCGATCTGCGTGGGCATGTGCAGCGCCGCGATCGTGACCGGGAACACGGTGGTGGTGAAGCCCTCGAGCGATTCGCCCGCGATCGCATGGCAGTTCTTCCAGCTGATGGAAGAGGTGGGGCTGCCCGCCGGCGTGTTCAACTTCGTGAGCGGCGGCGGCGCCACGGTGGGCGACGCGCTGGTGCGGCACCCGAAGACGCGCTTCGTCTCGTTCACCGGCTCGAAGGCCGTGGGCATCGGCATCAACAGGCTCGCGGCCGAGGTCCAGCCCGGCCAGATCTGGCTCAAGCGGGTCGTGGCCGAGATGGGCGGCAAGGACGCGATCATCGTGGACGAGGAAGCCGATATCGAGGCGGCGGCGCAGGGCGTGGCCGCGGCGGCCTTCGGATTCCAGGGGCAGAAGTGCTCAGCCTGCTCGCGGGCGATCGTGAGCGAGAAGGTGTACGAGGCGTTCCTCGAGAAGCTGAAGCCGCACGTCGAGCGCATCACGGTCGGCGAGCCGGACCACGAGGGCATCCAGATGGGGCCGGTCATCAATGCCTCGGCGCGTGACAAGATCCTCGCCTACATCGAATCGGGTCGGAAGGACGGGCGCGTCATCGCGGGCGGGCAGGGCGTCGCAGGCAAGGACGGATACTTCATCACGCCCACGGTGATCGCCGACATCCAGCCGGGCGCCACCATCGCGCAGGAGGAGATCTTCGGCCCGGTGCTGGCGGTCATCCCGGCGAAGAACTTCGACGACGCGCTGGCGATCGCCAACGGCACCGATTACGGGCTTACCGGGGCGGTGTACACGCGCAATCCCGAGAAGATCGAGCGCGCCAAGCGGGAGTTCTTCGTCGGCAACCTCTACATCAACCGCAAGTGCACCGGCGCCATCGTCGGCGCCCATCCGTTCGGCGGCTTCAACATGAGCGGCACCGATTCCAAGGCCGGCGGCCACGACTACCTGCTGCTGTTCCTGCAGGCCAAGTCCATCGCGGAGAAGATCAGCTAGAGGTGAAGTCCGCCGGCCCGGTCAAGTGCAACGCACTGTCATCCCGCGATTCGGCGGTGCTCGTTCAGGCCTGCCGGCTCACCATGAAGTTGATTCAGATCGGGGCGAAGGGCGACGTGCAGCCCTTCGACACGGGATACTCCCGATAGATTCCCAGCTTCTCGCCAATGGCGATGGCCCGCTTGCGAAGTTTTTTGGGGGGGCGTGGATCCCGATGGTCGCCAAAGTCATGTTCATCGTCCACTGCACTTCGGGCACGGCGGCCGCCATTTCCGACTCGATGCGATCCAGCAGCGCCGGCAGGTCGAGCCCGTCCGGTTACAACGGCTTGTTGGGCAGCTTAGTCCTCGAACAAGTACCAGTTCTCGCGAATGTGCAAATATCGCCGGCGAGCAACGGAGGATAGCCCGTCCTTGCTCCATGAGAGGCCCTTGTGGTGTGTGTTCCCAGCGAAACCTTTGCCCCAGAGCAAGAACTGAACGCTGCCACCCCACCGATCAAGGCGTCGCACCTCCGCGAAAGTCATCAGATGCCGATATGCCGCCAGTCGGTCCACCGTGATCCCGAGCCGCTGAACATCGGCATCGATGTACGGCTTATCTGTCTCAAAGAGGAAGTGTTGTCCGATAGTCCCTACTTTCGAATCTTCTCTTAGCATCGCCAGCAACGTCGTGTACGTCGGCAACGCGACGTCCAGCCGATCGATCACCGTCTGATCGGACGGCGGCGTCCAGCTACATGAGGACACGAAGAGCAGACCGATCACTGCTCGGCCAGTTCTTGAAACAACCCGCATCGCCATAGTCATCGTCTCCCTGCAACCGGTGCGGGAGTTAGACACCATGTTACCCATGCCAGCGCGTCGCACCCTCGTATGGTTCAGTCCACGAACGGATGACCCCGCTCTGCTGAAGCCGAGCCAGGAGTTCGGTCGAAACACCGTGGAAGGCCACGATGCATTCATGATGGAAGTTGTCATACGCGCCGAACTCGAGATGTCCGTTCTTCTCGATCTGGATGTGGATAATGTCCTTCATGAAGCGGCCTTCAGGCAGCACGGCGTCGAGGATCGGTTGCACCGTCTGCTGCTCGAGTGGAAAAACGATGAAGTCTTGACGCGGGATGGCCGTGTTGCGGAGCAGGGCTTCGGTCTCGTCGAGTGATTGCGTGAGGTTGGGCGGAAAGGCACACCGCGAGAGGTCACCTTCGAACGAAATGCTGGCGTTTCCAGCCAAGGCGTGCATCATCGCGATGAGCAGGCCAGGCTTATCACGGGCCACGATCCAGTAACGGTCTTTCTCCACTTCACTCCCGGGTCTGGTCGGTCTGAACAGGCGCACGCCGCCGACGATCATCACGACCGAGATGGCGACCGGCAGCCAGACCGGTTGGTACCACCAGGGTCCGGGCGGGATGAGGAACAGGACGTCCATCGTCGCCAGGCTCGGCGGCCAGCGCAGCATGGCGTAGAGCGCGATGTAGTAGGCGATGTCCCACACCCCGAAGATCAGCAGGAACGCGCCGAGCCGCGCGCGCCACGCGCCGGCCGCGAGCCAGGCCACGGTCGCCAGCATGATCAGGGTCGCCAGCTCTCGGCCCTGCTCGGTGGGGAGCAGCCATGGCATCCGGCCGAACTGTTCCACGACATCCTGCGGTGGCGGGATCGCCGCTCCGTGGCCCATGCCGAAGAGCCCCCGGATGTAGACCACGACGACGCCCTCGAACCAGCCCATCGCCACGGCGAACAGCACGAGCACAAAGAGGCGCGCGCGCCAGGGGCGCGCGCTCATCGTCTCTTCCCGCGTCCGGGCGGGGCCGGCTTTTGCTTGCCACTCGTGGCTGTGGGCTTCGCCGGCCGCGCCGCGGCCTTCGGCTGCTTCGTCCTGCCCTTCGCCGTCCCGGCGCCCGGCTTCGGCGTCGAACTCGCCGCGATCCCCTTCGTGGCCGGCCGCCGCAACGCCCCGAGGAATCGCTCGTAGGGGAGGGTGTTGATCACGTCGGCCTTGGTGAGCCCGGCGCGACGCGCGTTGAATACGCCGTAGCGGATGTTCTCGAGCTGGGCCGCGCTATGCGAATCGGTGTCGATCACGATCCTCGCGCCCTTTTCCTTCGCCAGGCGAGCGTGGCTGTCCTTGAGGTCGAGCCGGTCGGGCTGCGAGTTGATCTCCATCGCCACGCCGAGCTCGGCAGCGCGCTCGAGGACGCGCTCCATGTCGAAGGCGGCCGGCTCGCGGCTGCCGATGAGGCGTCCGGTCGGATGGGCCATCGCGCAGACGCGGGGATTGGCGAGGGCCTTGAGCACGCGATCGGTCACCACCGCGGCGGGCTGGTCGAGACGCGAGTGCAGGGAGACGATGACCCAGTCGAGCAGCGCGAGGCCGTGGTCCTCGAGATCGAGGGCGCCGTCGGCCAGGATGTCCACCTCAAGGCCGTGGAGCACCTGGACCTCGGGGAAGCGCTTGCGGATCGCCGCGATCTCGTCGGCCGAGCGCGCCACCCGCGCCTCGTCGAACCCTCGCGCCACAGTGAGCGACTTCGAGTGCTCGGTGATAGCGCAGTACGCGTACCCGCGATCGCGCACCGCCCGCACCATGGTCTCGAGGGTGTCGCGCCCGTCGCTCCGGTCGGTGTGCATGTGGAGGTCGGCGACAAGGTCCTTCTCTTCGATGAGTTCGGGCAGCCGGCCGGTCCGCGCCAGCTCGATCTCGTCCGCGGCCTCGCGTAGCTCGGGCGGGATCCAGGCCAGGTCCAGCGCGGCGTAGACCTCCTCTTCCGTGCGACCCGCCACTTCAGTCTTGCCGCGCGTGAGGCCGTACTCGTTCAAGCTCATGCCGCGCTCGATCGCGAGCTTCCGCAGCTCGATGTTGTGCTCCTTGCTGCCGGTGAAGTAGAGGAGCGCCGCGCCGAACGACGCGCGCGGCACGTGCCGCAGGTCCACCTGGAGCCCGTTGCGCATGCGGACCGACGACTTGGTCTCGCCCTGGCCCAGCACCTCGGTGACTTCGGCGTGGGCGACGAACGCCTCCATGACGGCCTCGGACCGGCCACCGCACACCAGCAGATCCAGATCGCCGACCGTCTCCTTGCGGCGGCGGAACGAGCCTGCGATCTCGGCCCGTTCGACGCCCGGCACCTTCTCCACGTGCGCCGCGAGCGCGTGCGCCACCGCCCACGCCCCGCCGAGAGTCACCCGGCCGGCCCACTGGCTCGCGGTCGCGAGCGCCTTGAGCACGTTCTGCTCGACCTTCTCGCCGAAGCCCGGCAGCTCGCGCAGCTTCCCCGCCCGGGCCGCGGCCTCGAGTCCGGCGCGGTCCCTGACCCCAAGCGTCTCGAACACCGTCTTCACGCGCCTGGGCCCGAGACCCTGGAGTTCCGTCATGGCAACGACCTCGAGCGGGATCTTCGCCTTCATCTCCTCGTACAGCGGAGTGGTCCCGGTCGCGACGATGTCGCGGATCTTCTGGGCGAGGTCCTTGCCGATGCCCGGGAGGGCTTCGAGCGCGCCCTCCTCCGTCGCCAGCGCCGCGATGGGCTCGCCCTGCACCTCGACGATGCGCGCGCACTCGCGGTAGGCGCGCACGCGGAACGAATTGGCGCCGTCGATCTCGAGCATGGTGGCGAGCCGGGCGAGGATGCGGGCGGCGTCGGCGTTGGTCATGGTCGGAGTCTGCCTTTCATCCGTCCGCGGCTCGGCATGGTTCGAGCCGGATTGTATGGGTGTGGCACGACGCTCGCCTGCGTCCGTAGGAGCAACCCAAACCGCTATCTCGGCATCCGGCCATCGACATCACAGTGCCACCAGTCGCCCGTGCGTTGACGGCTTGAATAACTCCCGGTCGGTCTTCCTAGCCTTTCCCGGAACGTACAGGGCGCGCTTGAGCGCCGCCTCGACCGGCGCAAGCGATCCCGACTCAACGGCGTAGCACGCTACGGCGAGCGTCGGGGCGAAGTCCATGTTAGTGGATAGTCCAGCGTCCCTCGGGGAGGCGGTCATCCGGCTCCACTTGAACTCGGCCGAAAGGGCCGCCTGGAGGCGTACATGTTTCAGCGAGAGGACTTCGTTGGTGGGATCCTCGGCTATTAGGAAGCCGATGGGATTGCTGTAGGCCCTTGGTACTTTCATTCTGAAGTACGGAACGGCGTCGTCAAGCCTCCGAAGGACGTCCTTGGCGAGCTTAGGGATCGGCGGGTTCGGACTAGCATGAGCCAGACACTCGATCTCTCCCCTCCAAAACAGCGTGTACAGGCGGCCTTGAGTCGTGGACACCTCGCGCGTCGTCGCAGCGTCGTAATCGATCAGCTCGAGGGTAACGGCTTGATTCCAGTTGTCGACGAATACTGATCTTGCATCCTTCTCGGTCTTGTTGAGCATGCCTCTCGCGGGGGACTTGATCTGCACACTCCAATGTATGTACTTGAGGGCTTCGTCCCACGTTCGCTCGTAGGCAATCGGGGTGTCGTAGATGACATCGCCCTGCTCGAATCGGCAGAATCCAAGGGGACGCGCGAAGGAGCGTCGCAAAGCCCATCGGAATCCGGCGAAGTACGCGTCTGACTGATGCCGCGTCGTCACGATGGCACACTCCCGGGAAGCACGCTCAGCCGTTCAGTATCCTGGCCACGGCGGCCTTCATCGCCGTTACGACACGCTGCGCGTCGTCGACACGCAGCTCCGCCTCGTGGAGCCTGGTCAGGGTGTGTTGCAGCTCGGACCCCTCGAGCCAATCCGCCAGGAGGTTCACATCTGCCTCATTCCCACTCACGAGCCCGTCCACCTGACCGCACAGCAGCCTCATTCGGTGCTTGCAGTGCTGGCGCCTCAGTCCCGCGGGGCATGTGCAGGACGCCGTGAGTCGCGATCCGTCCTTGGTGAAGAGCACCTCGTACGGATCCGGCGAGGACCCCTGGACACGGAAGCGGAGCTGAGCTAGTCCGCCACGTCGAACCCCTTCCCGCGGTGGCTTCATGTCAGGTGTTCATCTCCAAGTCTGCATCGATCACTCTGAACCAATTCCCAGCCGGTCACGCAGCAACGTCATGCGTAGCCGTGACCGGTTACTGCGTGGGCGCGACTCTAACTGCGGTAGACGGGTGCTGGAAGCACTTCCCGGCGGGCCCCGCAAGCGAGGGGCTCGCTAAACGTGCCCGATCCTCCTCAAGAACTCCCGCTCGTCGATGATCGTGATCCCCAGACTGCGCGCCGCGTCGAGTTTGGAACCCGCGCCCGGGCCGGCGATGACGAGCGTCACCCGCCTCCCAATCGCGGAGGCCACCTGGGCGCCTGAATCTTCCGCCATCTCTTGCGCTTTGGGCCGGGTCATGCGCTCGAGCGAGCCCGTGAACACCACAATCTCCCCGGCCAGCGGCAGGGGGCCCTTCGATTTCGTCTCGACCACGGGCTCGACCCCGGCTGACTTAAGGCGCGCGAGCATCGTCCGATTGCCCGGATTCGAGAAGAATCGGTGCAGGGACTCGGCCACCTCGGGGCCGATGCCGTGGATCTCCTGGAGCGCCGCCTCGTCCGCCTCGAGCAGGGGCTCCACGCCCCGGTAGTGGTCGGCGAGCACGCGCGCGATGGTGCTGCCGACGTGCTCGATGCCGAGGGCGAAAAGGAAACGGTCGAGCCGCGGCTGCTTGCTGGCTTCAATCGCGGCGATGAGTTTCTCGATGGACTTCTCGGCGAAGCCCTCGAGCCCCGTGAGATCGATTCGGGTGAGGTGGTAGAGGTCGGCAAGGTCCTTGACCAATCCTTTCTCGAGCAGCTGGTGCACGGTCTCGTCGCCGAGCCCGACGATGTCCATCGCCCCGCGCGAGACAAAGTGCCCGATATTCCCATGGAGCTGCGCCGGGCAGGCGAGCCCGTTGGTGCAAAGGTGGTAGGCGCCGACGCGGTCCACGCGTGCGTCGCATACCGGGCAATTGCGTGGCATCTGGGGCGGCTCGGCGGAATGCGGACGCTTCTCACGCAGAACCTCGACGACTTCGGGGATGACGTCCCCGGCGCGGCGCACGCGCACGGTGTCGCCAACCCGGACGTCCTTTCTCTCGACCTCGTCCTGATTGTGGAGCGTGGCGCGGCTAACCGTGACGCCAGAGATGACCACCGGTCGCAGGTTCGCAACCGGCGTGAGCTTCCCGGTGCGGCCGACCTGGAAGACAATGTCCAGAATCTGCGTGATCTCCTCGCGCGGCGGGAACTTGAATGCCACCGCCCAGCGCGGCGAACGAGAGCGCACGCCGAGCAGCACCTGCCAGTCACGGCGGTCCACCTTGACCACGACGCCGTCGATCTCGTACTCGAGCCGATCGCGCCGCTCGAGCAGCTGAGCGTGGTAAGCCAGCACGTCGTCCAGGCCGTCGCATACCGCGATGCTCTTCTCGACGTGGAAGCCCCAGCCGCGCAGCACGTCAAGCATCGCCTGCTGGGAGGGTAGAGGCACACTATCGGCCCGCATGATCTCGTACGCGTAGAGGTCGAGCTTGCGCGATGCGGTGACCCTTGGGTCGAACTGTCTCACCGTCCCGGCCGCGGCGTTGCGAGCGTTGGGGAAGGGCTCTTCGCCCGACTCGATCTGCCGCAGGTTCAACGCCTTGAACTCGGGGAGCGGAATGAGCGCCTCGCCGCGAACCGAGACGCGACCGCGCGGTCCCGCTTCGGGTCCAGCCCCGGCGAGGCGGAGCGGCATCGCGCGGATGGTGCGCAGGTTCTCGGTGATTTCCTCGCCCACTTCGCCGTCGCCGCGCGTCGAGCCGCGCACGAACACGCCGCCCTCGTAGACCATCTCGACCGAGAGCCCGTCGAACTTGGGCTCGGCAACATACGTGATCGCCTCGACCTTCAGGGACCTGCGAACCTGCGCGTCGAACTCCCTCATCTCGTCGGCCGTCATGAGAGACTTGAGCGAGAGCATAGGCCTCTCGTGCGGCACCTTCTTGAAAGCCTCGCTCATCGGCCCGCTCACCCGCTGGGTGGGGGAGTCGGGCAAGCGGAGTTCCGGGTACTTCTCCTCGAGCGCCTCAAGTTCGCGGAACAACTGGTCGTACGCGGCGTCGGGGATGCTCGGCCGGTCGAGGACGTAGTAGCGGTGATCGTGCTCGCGGATCTCCCGGGCGAGCGCTTCGACCCGCTTCCTAGCCTCGGACTTCTTCATCGCGGCCTCGGCTTCCTGCGGACTTGAGAAACCACTTGAAGTGGGGGCCGCAACGTCCATTTCTGGCTTCGGCCGTGCCCCATCGAGATCCACCCGTCCGGCCCCGGTCCACGGGCCGGATCCAGCCCGCGACGTGTCCGCAGGGCATGAGCCTCACCTTTTGCGAACCACACGGCGGCAGATTAGCCGGGCCGGGAGGGGGGTGCAACGGTGTGCGGGACACCGGAGTGCGCCGGCGATCGCCCGCGCGGCGGTCGCGCCGGCCCGACCGTGCCGCACGTTACCGGATGTTAGCGAGGTTGACCTCGCTCGTTCTCATCGCTGCGGTTATACTCTCGCCGTCAAAACCGAAGCAGCATCAGGCGCGGCGGCGCGAAGAGCGCCCGCCCAAGGCGCCGATAAGGAGCGACGTGATCGATCAGACCAGCGGGACGACGACGGTAGCGCGGCCGGTGCTGTTCGCCCGTCACGCACGTGAGGCGCTCGAGAGGCATGTCCCGGAGTCACGCTCGCCGGACTCCCACTGGCACCTCGGCACCAACGAAGCCTGGGTCCGCTTCCCACGTCCCGACGGTCTGTACGGATACTTCGCCCTCCGCCGCCATCTCGACTGGATCAGCGGCGAGGCGGGCATCTCGCGCGAACCGAGGTCGCTCGCGGAACTGTTCCGTCTGCCGGGACACCCGCAGGGAACCGTCGCGGGCTATCGCATCCGGCTGGGGGACCTGATCGACGGCAAGGACCGCTGGTGGCCCTCCGGCGATGGGGAGCGCCAGCTCGCCGGGCATCTCGCGTGGCTCGCACTCCAGCTCGCCGTGAAGGGCAGGACCCACTTCCGGCGCTGGCCGGGAGACGTGCGATAAGCGGCGAGTCCGCCCCGCGCACGACGGTCGCCGCCGCGGCCCTCGAACGCGTCTTCGGTCCGAGCGCCGCCTGCAACGCGTGCGCGGCCCCCATCACCGACTATCGGATCATCGCCCTCTTCCTTCACGAGACCGCCGTGGTGCGCGCGTACTGTCGCGAGTGCTACCCGGAGGCCGCCGACGGCGAATACTTCGCGAGCGGAGATGGGCTCATGCTGGACTACGCGGGGTTCGCCGCGCGGTTCGGCCCTCCCGGGCCACCGCCGCCACCGGCGACGCCGGTGGATCGCCTGCTGACGAGGCTCATCCACGACCCGGCACTGCGCAGGCTCACTCCAGCTAGCGAGGCGGTCGCGCGCCGCAGGCGCGTCATGCCCTACCCGGTGCGCGTGGAGTTCCTGCTGGACGGGGCCCTCGCCGAGGCGCGGATGACCCTCTCGAGCACGGGCGTGGTCTCCGGGCTCACCGGCGACCCGGGCGCCTGCGCCCGGGCGCGGGAGCTGCTCTCCGGGGCTTGAGTTCCCGCCGCACCGGGCCCACCTCTTCAGTTTCTCCGATCCGCCGCCGATACTCGGGTGTGCCCCTGGGACGCGGTTGCGACGCGTCCCTCACCTTGGCGTCGGAAAACCCCGTGAACGCACCTCAAGCCGGCCAGCGCCGTCACGTCACCGCCATCCTCGTGGATGCCGGCGTCGTCACGGACGCGCAGGTGGAAGCCGGGGTCGTACGCCAGCGCAAGACCGGGCGCCGGATCGGCGAGAGCCTGGTCGAGATGGGGTTCGTCTCGGAGGAGGACATCGCCTGGGCGCTCGCGCACCAGCTCGGGATCACGTTCGTGGACGTGCGCGGGGAGACCCTCGACCCGACGCTGGTGCAGGCCTACCCGGAACAGGTCCTGCGCCGTCTGCAGTGCGTGCCGATCGTCCTCTCCGAAGACCGGCTGGTCGTCGCGGCCGCCGATCCCACCGACAACGATGCGCTGCTCGAGCTGGAAGCACTGGCCGGCACCCGTGTGGAGTGCGTCTCGGCGACGCCGACGGCGATCACCCGGGCGCTCGACCAGGTGCTGGGGCACCGCGCGACCCGCCGGTCACGCACCGCGACGCCCGATCCCGATGTCCGGTTCGACGTGGTCTGGGACCGCTCGGGGGAGACCCTCCTGAGATTCCACCTCTCGCTCGCCTTCAGGCTCGGGGCGACGGAGATCCACTTCGTCCAGGCCGGCGGATCGGTGCATGTCTACCACCGGGTCGGGGCGCACCTGCTCCCTTCGCCCGATGAAGCGTCCGAGTCCATCGACCTCCTGTCGGGAAGGCTCGAGGCGCTCGGCATGGCCGCGGCCGTTGAAGAGGAGAGTCACGACACCTGTTCCGCGGTCGTCGAGGTGGATGGACGCGAACGGCCGATCCACGCCTCCCGACTGATCGGCCGCGACCGCAGCTCGATCACGCTTCGCCTGCTGCGCGACGCCGGTGAAGGCGCGGCACTGGACCAGCTGGGGCTGGATCCGGTCGACGTCGCGCGACTCCGGCAGCTGACCTCCGAGCCGTCCGGGCTGGTGCTGGTCTGCGGCCCGACCGGATCGGGGTGCAGCACCACGCTGGCCGCGCTGCTCGCCGAGCTTCCGGCCGAGGAGCGCCGCTGGCTCGTGGTCGCCGGCGACCGGAGACCCTGGCCGGTGGTGTCGGGCCTCGTGGACGTCCTCGACGGGCCGCCGGCGTCGCGATGGCGCCAGGTGGCGGTGGCCCATGGGGCCGACGGGCTGGTGCTGGACGGCGGCCTCGAGGGGTATCGGGTCCGCGGCGTGCTGGGCGGCGCGACGCACGGAAGGTGGGTGCTGGCGCGCACGGATTGGGAAGACACCTTCTCGCTCATCGAGTGGCTCGCTCGGCATCCCCATGGCCGCGTGCCGCTCGCGCGACGCCTGCGTGCCGTCATCCAGCAGCGGCTCGTCGCCGGTCCGGCGTCCCCGGGTGAAGCCGTGGTGCGCCGTGCCGTCTTCGAGGTGCTGTTCGCCACCGACCCGCTGCGTGCGGCGATCCAACAGGGGGCGGGGGCGCCGCAGCTCGAAGCGCTGGCGCGCGCGGACGGCTTCATCCCGCTGGCCGAGCGGATCCGCGCCGGCGTGGCGGGAGGCCTCCTCGATGCCGGGCACGCCGCCCGGGCGATGGCCTGATGTCACTCGACCTCACCGCCATCCTGGCGTTCGCCAAGGACGAGGGCGCCTCCGACCTTCACATCACCCCCGGGCTGCCGCCGGTGCTGCGCCTGCGCGGCGAGGTGCGGCCGCTCGAGATGCCCCCACTCTCGCCCGACGACACGCGGATCGCGATCTACGATCTGCTCAACGACGATCAGAAGAAGATCTTCGAGGAGCGGCACGATCTCGACTTCGCCTTCGAGGTCCCGAACCTCTCGCGCTTCCGCGCCAACGTGCTGGTCCAGCGCCTCGGCGTGGGAGGGGTGTTCCGTCTGGTGCCCTCGAGCGTCAAGTCGCTCGAGGATCTCGCCCTGCCGCCGGTGCTGAAGCAGCTGTCCCAGCTGGAGCGTGGCCTGGTCGTCGTCACCGGTCCCACCGGCTCGGGCAAGTCCACCACGCTGGCCGCGATGGTGGACCACATCAACGCCAACGAGCGGCTGCACATCCTCACGATCGAGGACCCGATCGAGTTCGTGCACCAGCCCAAGAAGTCGATCATCACGCAGCGCGAGGTGGGCCCCCATACGCACTCGTTCACCAATGCGCTCCGTGCCGCGCTGCGCGAGGATCCGGACGTCATCCTGGTCGGCGAGCTGCGCGACCTCGAGACCACCCAGCTGGCGATCACCGCCGCCGAGACCGGTCACCTGGTGTTCGCCACGCTCCACACCAACTCCGCGTCCAAGACCATCGATCGCATCATCGACATCTTCCCGTCGGGCCAGCAGGCGCAGGTCCGCACCATGCTCTCGGAGTCCATCGAAGGGGTGGTGGCGCAGACCCTGTTGCCCGCCAAGGACGGCAAGGGGCGGGTGGCCGCGCTCGAGGTGCTGGTCGGCGTCCCGGCGCTCCGCAATCTCATCCGCGAGGACAAGACGGCGCAGATCCTCTCGGTGATCCAGACCGGCGCCCAGCACGGCATGATCAGCCTCGACCAGCACCTGAGGGATCTCGTCATGCAGGGCAAGCTGTCGCGCGACGTCGCCATGAAACGCTCGTCCAATCCGCGGTTGTTCGAGGCGCCCCCCGGCGGCGCCGGCACGGGCGCGCCGGGCGGCCCGACTGCTCGGAAGGTGTCCCCATGACGCTCGACGAGTTGCTCACCGAGATTCGGGAGCGACAGGGCTCGGATCTCTATCTCACCGCCGAGGCCAGGGCGCTGGTGCGCGTGGACGGCGCCACCGTGCCGGTGACCGAGCGCGCGCTTCCGGCCGACGAGGTCGAGGGACTCATCCGCGCCGCGCTCTCGGCTGCCGAGCAGGCCGAGTTCGAGCGCACGCACGAGCTCAACACCGCGCGCATGATCAAGGGCGTCGGCCGGTTCCGGCTCAACGTCTTCCGGCAGCGCGGGCAGGTGGGACTGGTGGCGCGGCTCATCCCGATCCGCTTTCCCACCGCCGAGGAGCTGGGACTGCCGCCCTCGCTCCTGACCCTGGTCATGCAGAAGCGCGGGCTCATCCTGGTGACCGGCGCCACTGGCTCGGGCAAGTCCACCACGCTCGCCGCGATGATCCACCACCGCAACCTCAACACGCGCGGACACATCCTCACGATCGAGGACCCGATCGAGTTCGTCCACGATCATCAGGGCTGCGTCATCACCCAGCGCGAGGTGGGGGTGGACACCGCGAGCTTCCCGGCGGGGCTCAAGAGCGCCCTCCGCCAGGCGCCGGACGTCATCCTGATCGGCGAGATGCGCGACCTCGAGACCGTCGAGGCGGCGCTCCACTTCTCGGAGACCGGGCACCTCGTGCTCGGGACGCTGCACGCCAACAACGCCAACCAGGCGGTCGAGCGATTCCTCAACTTCTTCCCGGGCGAGCTGCACGCCCAGATCTACGGCCAGCTCGCCCTCAACATCCGAGGCATCGTCTCCCAGCGGCTCGTGCCCAGGGCGGACGGGAAGGGGCGGGGCGCCGCGATCGAGATCATGCTCAACACCCCGCGCGTCGCCGACCTCATCGCCAAGGGCGAGATCGCGGCCATCAAGGGCGTCATCGAGGACAACGTGCTGGACGGCTCCCAGTCCTTCGACCAGGCGCTGTTCGCGCTCTACCAGACCGGAGCGATCACCCTCGACGAGGCCCTGCGGCAGGCGGACAGCGCCAACAACCTGCGGCTGCGGGTCAAGATGAGCGCGGGCGCGGCGCCGGCCGACAAGGCCCGGTTCTCGATGAAGAAGGAGCCGGACGAGGAAGGCTGGGCCGCGTAGGGATATCGCGGCCTGTCGCGCCCGTCAGCCGCCGCTCACCGCCGGCACGATCGAGATCTCGGAATCGCCCGCGAGCGGCGTCGCGAGGCCGCCGCTGAAGCGGATGCTCTCGCTGCCGACGAACACGTTGACGTGCTGACGCACCTCGCCCTGCTCGGTGACCACCCGATCGCGCACCCCCGGGTGGAGCGCCCAGAGCGAGTCGAGCGCCCCGCCCACCGTGGCGTGGGTTCCAGCGAGGGTCACGCGGCGCTGCCCGCCGGTGAACTCGCGCACATAGCCCGGGATGTGGACCACGACTGGCATGGCGCCCGCCCCGGCTATTTCTTCTTGCTCGCGGCGGGTCTCCGCGCTGCGGGCTTGCGAGCGCCCGCCTTTTTCGCCCTCGCCTTCTTCCCGCCCGCCGTCTTAGGGACAGTCTGCTTCGCCACCCTTCGGGCCGCCGGGACGCGCGCCTTCGACACGTCCCCCACCACGACGGCCCTGACGCAGACGATGGGCGGGAGTCCGGAGCGGATCAGGCTCCACGATGCGCCGCCGTCGTTCGAGCCCCAGAGCTGGCCGCTGCGCGTGCCGAAGTAGACACCCGCGGGATTGAGTGGGTCGGTGGCCATCGCATCGCGCAGGACGAGCTCGAGCGCGTCCTGCTGGGGGAGGCCCCGCGTGAGCGCCTCCCACGAATCGCCGGCATTCCGGGTGCGGTAGACTCGCAGTTTCGCTTCCGGCGTGCAGCGGAACTCGTCGGATTCGATCGGCACGATATAGACCGTGTCCGGGTCGTGCGGGTGGATCGCCATCGCAAATCCAAAATCCGAGGGGACGCCCCTGGCGATGTCGCGCCACGAATCGCCCGCGTCGTCGCTGCGATAGAGACCCCAGTGGTTCTGCAGGAAGAGACGCTCGGGGCGGGCGGGGTGCTGGACCACCTTGTGAACGCACTGCCCGCACTCCGGGTACTTCTCGGGCAGGAAGTCGGCGCGCACGCCCTTGTTCTTCGCGTGCCATGTCTTCCCGCCATCGTCGCTGCGATAGAACCCGCCGGTCGAGATCGCCACCATCATCCGACTGCGTTTGGCCGGATCCACGACGATGGTGTGCAGGCAGAGTCCGCCGCCGCCCGGCTGCCACATGGGCCGGTGCGGATGGTCGAACAGCCCGCGATTGAGCGACCAGGTCTTGCCCGCATCGTGAGACTCGAACAGCGCCGCCGGCTCGACGCCGCAGTAGAGGGTGTCGGGCTCCTCGGCGCGCCCGGGCCGGACCTGCCAGATCTGCTTGAGCGAGAGGCCGGACTCGGCCGGGAAGCGCACGTTGGCGGCCTCGGGGTTGGTCCAGGTCTTCCCCATGTCATCGCTGCTGCGCAGCACCGCGCCCCAGTGCATGCTGGCGGTGCCCGCCCACAGTCTTCGGCGGCCCGCTCGTCCGTCGTAAGCCATGGCGTAGATCGCCTGGCCGGGGAAGTGCGGACCACCGGCGTCCCACCGGGCGCGCGCGCCGTTCGAGCGCATGAGGAAGGCGCCCTTCATCGTGCCGACCAGCACGAGGACGTCGCCGTCGTTCACCTTGATCTGGCGGGGCGTGGCCATGGGATGCCTCCGGATGCGGGCCGAGGGGTGGTGCGGATGTGCGGATCGTCGGGACCGTTGCAGCGTAGCACCGGATCCGCCGGCGCGGGGAGGCCGGGCGGGGCGTCGGGTGTTCGCGCGAGGAGTGGGGCTTCCGGCGTTCGCCCGGGCGGGGCGTCGGGGGTCGCGCGAGGAGTGGGGCTGGAGCGGAGCGCCCGAAGGG
>JBKJXJ010000554.1:0-9200 GCA_046716125.1 Candidatus Eiseniibacteriota bacterium | reverse complement strand
CCGAGCTTCCGCCCGGGCCGTGGGCGCTTGCCGTAGAGGTGGAGATGCGCCCCTGGGATCGAGGCCAGGCCCCCGAGATCGGGGACCTCGCCGATCAGGTTCACCATCGCGCAGGGCCCTGGCACTGTGGTCGCGCCCAGCGGGAGTCCGGCGATCGCGCGCAGGTGGTTCTCGAACTGGCTGGTCGTCGCGCCCTCGATGGTCCAGTGCCCCGAGTTGTGCACGCGCGGCGCCATCTCGTTGGCGAGCAGCTCGTCGCCCCGCTGGAACAGCTCGAGCGTCAGCACGCCGACGTGGCCCATCGCCTCCATGAGCCGATGCACGTAGCCCTCGGCGCGAGCCTTAAGCGCCGGGGTCATGTCAGGCGCGGGTGCGCGCGAGAGGCGGAGGATGCCGCCACGGTGCAGATTCTCGATCGGCGGGTAGAACGCCGTCTCACCCGACGCGCCGCGCACGGCGACGATCGAGAGCTCTCGATCGAAGGGGATGTGTTGCTCGATCAACAGCGAACGGTCGCCGAGTGCGGCGAGAGCGGGCGCCAGGTCCGCGAACCCGGTCACCACGCGCTGTCCGCGGCCGTCGTAGCCCATCCGCCGGGTCTTGAGCACCGCGGGAAGCCCCACACGCTCGACGGCGCCCTCGAGCTCAGCCGCGCCTTCGATCGCCTCGAATCGCGGCGTCGGGATGTCGAGCCGGCGGAACAGTGTCTTTTCGTTCAGCCGATCCTGAGCCGCTTCGAGCGAGATCGCCGAGGGGTGGACCGGCCGGAGCGCGGCGAGGCTCCGCACCGTTTCGACCGGGACGTTCTCGAACTCGTACGTGACCAGATCCGAGCGCGCCGCCAGCTCGCGTAGCGCGTGGGCGTCGTCGAACGCCGCGCGGATCCACTCGCCGGTCGAAGCGGCGGGGCACTCCTCGGCCGGGTCGAGAAACGTGAACGTGAACTCGAGCGATGCGCCCGCAAGGCCGAGCATGCGGCCGAGCTGGCCGCCGCCCAGGACGCCGATCTTCACGGTTCGCGGCGGGGGTCGGGCAGGGCGACCACCGCCGCCGTCTGCTCCTGCCGGTGACGCCTTAGCGCTTCGCGCACTTCGGGGTGCTTGTTGCCGACGATGGCGGCCGCGAGGAGCGCAGCGTTGGTGGCGCCGGCCGGTCCGATCGCGAGTGTGCCGACCGGGATGCCCGCGGGCATCTGGACGATCGAGAGGAGCGAGTCCATCCCGTGCAGCGCCTTCGATTCGACCGGCACCCCGAGCACCGGGAGGGTGGTCTTGGCCGCGGTCATCCCGGGCAGGTGGGCCGCGCCCCCGGCGCCGGCGATGATGACCTCGAGCCCGCGAGCCTCGGCGCCCGCCGCATACTCGAACAATAGATCGGGCGTGCGATGGGCCGAGACCACCTTGACTTCGAACGGTACGCCCAGGCGCTCGAGCATCTCGGCCGCCGGGGCGAGCGTCTCCCAGTCGGACTTCGAGCCCATGATCACGCCGACCAGCGGCTGAGGCATGATGGGGTCTCCGGGGCGGGCGCGGCGCCCCGACACGGGCTGGCCGCGGCGGCATTCTGCCAATAGACTCCGCGCCGCACAAGCGCACGGCGGGGCGACGAAACGGAGAGGGAGAGCATGACCGAAGGCCGCGCCGATCTCGTCATCCGCTCGCGCCGTGTCGTCCTGCCGGGCGGCGAGCGCGAGGCGTGCGTGGTGGTGCACGAGGGCCGCATCGCCGCCGTCCTGCCGTTGGAGGACTCGCCGGACGCGGAGCGCACGCTGGACTGCGGCGACGCCTGCCTCATCCCGGGCCTGGTCGACACCCACGTGCATGTGAACGAGCCCGGCCGGACCGAGTGGGAGGGGTTCGCGAGCGCCACGCGGGCGGCCGCGGCGGGCGGCATCACGACCATCGTGGACATGCCGCTCAACAGCACACCGGCGACGACGACAGTGGCGGCCCTCGCAGCCAAGCGCGCGGCGGCTGCGGGCGCGTGCCGCGTGGACGCGGGGTTCTGGGGCGGCGTGGTGCCGGGCAACGCCGCCGAGCTGGAAGGCCTCGCCGCCGCGGGCGTGCTCGGGTTCAAGTGCTTCCTCGTCCCTTCCGGGGTCGATGATTTCCCTCACGTGGGTGAACGCGATCTGCGCGAGGCGATGCCCATCCTGGCGCGCCTCGGTCTGCCGCTGCTGGTCCACGCCGAGCTGCCGGGCCCGATCGATGCGGCTGGGGCGACGGTCCACGGCGCCGATCCAAAGCGCTACGCCACCTGGCTCGCCTCGCGTCCTCCCGCCGCCGAGGTCGAGGCCATCCGGCTCGTCCTTTCACTCTGCGCCGAAACCGACTGCGCGGTGCATGTCGTCCACCTCGCGGCCGCCGAGGGGCTCCCCGAACTCCGCGCGGCCCGCGCCCGCGGATTGCCAGTCACGGTCGAGACATGTCCTCACTACCTCGCCTTCACCGCCGAGGAGATCGCGGACGGGGCCACGCTCTTCAAGTGCGCGCCGCCGATCCGCGACCTCGCGAACCGCGAGGGTCTGTGGCAGGCGCTGCGCGAGCGCACGATCGATTTGGTCGCCACCGACCACTCGCCCTGCCCGCCGGAGATGAAGCGGCTCGACACCGGCGACTTCATGGCCGCCTGGGGCGGCATCGCATCGCTCGAGGTCGCCCTCGGCGCCGTCTGGACCGAAGCGCGGGAACGCGGCTTCACGCCCCCGGACATCGCCCGCTGGATGAGCGCGGGCCCGGCACGCCTCGCCGCGCTCGCGGGTCGCAAGGGCGTGATCGCCCCCGGCGCCGATGCCGACCTCGTGGTCTGGGATCCCGAAGGCGAGTGGACGGTGGACGGCGCGAGCCTGAACCACCGCCATCCGCTCACGCCCTGGCACGGGCGACGTGTGCGCGGCGTGGTGCGCACCACGTTCGTGCGAGGGACCTGCGTGTTCGACCGGGGGGCCGGGGTCGGCGCGGCGCGATACCCAGGCGCACCGATCGGCCGAGCGCTGACGCGCGGCGCGGTGGACCGGGCGGACGGGAGCCGGTAGGGTCCGCGCCCATGTCCACGCCCACGAACGCGATCACCGCGAGCGAGCTCACCGGCAGGATCGAGCGCCTCGCCCGCTTCGGCGCCGATGGCGGCGGGGTGACGCGGCTCGTCTATGACGACGCATGGTGTGAGGCGCATCGCTGGCTGGCGGGCGAGGCGAAGGCGCTGGGGCTCGCGGCCACTGCCGACTGGGCGGGCAATCTCTTCTTCCACGATCCCGCGCTCAAGCCCGGTGATGAACCGGTCATCCTGATCGGCTCGCATCTCGATTCGGTCGTGCGCGGCGGGCGATACGACGGCGCCTACGGCACGATCGCGGGGCTGATGATCGCGGCCGCCCACCTCCGTCAGCCCGGACTGCCGGTCGTCGGGTTCATCACATGCGAAGAGGAGGACAGCCGCTTTCAGGGCGGCATGATGGGTGGCCGCAGCATCCTCGGCCGCGTCGCGGATGCCGAGCTGGATGCGGTGGCGGACCGCGACGGTGTGACGTGGCGACAGGCGCTCGCCACAGCGCGCGAGCGCGGATGCGCCGCGCCCATCCCTTCGGGCGGGACCGCGACCCCAACGCTGTTCTTGCCCGCGATCCAGCTCGAACTCCACATCGAACAGGGCCCGGTGCTGGAGGCGCAGAAGCTCGGGCTCGGGATCGTCGAGCGGATCGCCGGCTTCCGGCGCTGGATCGCGCGCATCGAGGGCGAGTCGCGCCATTCGGGCACCACCCCCATGGCATTGCGGCGCGACGCGTTGACAGCGGCGGCTGAGATGATCCTGGCCACCGAGCGGGTGGGGCGCGAGGCGGGCGAGCCGGCGGTCGCGACCGCCGGGTTCGTCCGCCCCGAGCCAGGGCTCTTCAATGTGGTCCCGGGCGCCTGCGAGCTGTGGCTCGAGTTGCGTCACGACCGCGCTGAGTTCCTGGAGCGTTTGGCCAACGACGTCGCGCAGGCCTGTCGCGAGGCCGCCGGGCGCCGCGGGCTTCGCCTGACGCTCGAGGCGGGCGCGGCGCAGATGCCGACGCAGCTCTCGGCCGCCCTCGCCGAGACCGCCGTCCGCCTCGCCAAAGAGCAGGGCATCCCGCACCGACGCATGCCGAGCGGGGCCGCGCACGACACCATGGTGTTCGCACAGGCGGAGGTTCCCGCCCTGATCGTCTTCGTGCCGAGCCGGGGCGGGATCAGTCACTCGCCGGACGAGTTCACGAGCGAGCTGGATCTCCTCACCGGCGTGCAGTTCATGGACGCATTCTGCCGGCATCTGGCCGAACATCCGCCCGCATGACGCTCGGCGAGCTGAACGCGCTTCCCGAAGCCGAGGCGCGGGAGGCGTTCGCCCGATGCTGTGGGGCGATGAGGTGGGTCGAGAAGATGGTCGCCCGGCGCCCGTTCGTGGGCGTGCAGAGCCTGCTCGGGATCGCATTCGAATTCTGGATGGGGCTCGGTCCCGATGACTGGCGCGAGGCGTTCACCCACCATCCGCGCATCGGCGATCTGGAATCGGTCAAGCGTCGTTTCGCGTCCACCGCCGATCTGGCCTCGCGCGAGCAGGCCGCGGTCGGCGCCGCCTCCCGGGTGGTCCTCGAAGCCCTGGCGGAAGGAAATCGTGCTTACGAGGAGCGCTTCGGCTACATTTTCATCGTCTTCGCCTCGGGCCGGACCGCCGACGAGATGCTCGCGCTGTTGAAGGACCGTCTCGGGAACGATCCCGACACGGAACTCAGGATCGCGGCGAAGGAGCATTGGAAGATCATGCGGTTGAGGCTCGATACCATGCTCGGTGGCCCGCATTGAAGGCAGCACGGGCGGCCGAAGGGAGCAACCGATGAGCGGCATCACCACCCACGTCCTCGACACGTCGACCGGTCGTCCCGCGGCCGGCGTTCCCGTGAAGCTCGAGGTCCGGATGGCCGCCCGCGGCTGGGTGACGCTCGCCGAGCGGAAGACCGACGACGACGGGCGGTCGCGCGACCTCACGGCCGACGGCAGCAAGCTCGACGCCGGCATCTACCGGCTCACCTTCGCCACCGGCGCCTACTTCGCGGCCCGGGACGTGAGCACGTTCTTCCCCGAGGCGAGTGTCGTCTTCGAGGTGCGCGACCCGGCCCAGCACCATCACGTGCCGCTGCTGCTCAGCCCGTTCGGGTACTCCACCTATCGCGGGAGCTGAGACCATGAAACACCTCAGGTTGGTTTTCGCTGCTGTACTCGGCATGGCGTTCGTGTTCCTACCGGCTTCCCGGCTGGCGGCTGCCGCGACGCTCGCAGAATCACCTGACATCTCGGGCGTCTATCACGCGAAGGGAAATCCCCGGATGTCCCTCACACTCACGACTCTCGCTCCCGGGACATACCGGGCTGTCGGTGTCGGGTGGGAGGGCGTGGGGTTGGTCGTCTGGGGAAGTTACCTGGGCGTCTTCCGTCAGAGCCCCGGGAGCGACGCGGGGGCCAAAGTGACGGGCACGCACAGAGGCACGATCGCGGCCGATGGGTCGCTCACACTACGCACCGAATACGACGGCGGGAACCGGAAGGTGTTCGAAGCCGTTTGGGTCCCCACGCCCAAAGGCGGTCCGCCTCCTCGGTCGGAGCTCCCGGTCCCGAGCTTCGAGAATCCGGTGTGGCCGCCGCGGGACCAGGCCCCCAACTCCGATCGGCTTCCCGCGCCCGGTGACTACGTCTACGTCGAGGAGTTGCCGGAAGCCATCACCAAGGTGCCGCCGGTCTATCCGGATGCGGCGCGCGCGGCGGGAGTCAAGGGCACCGTCCTCGTCCAGGCGCTGGTGGGGAAGGACGGGCGCGTCGCCGAAGCCAAAATCGTGAAGTCCATCCCGGAGCTGGACGAGGCGGCCGTGAACGCCGTCCGACAGTGGGTGTTCAAGCCCGCCCTGTCGGGCGGCAAGCCGGTGGCAGTCTGGGTGGCGGTGCCGGTCCGGTTCCCGCCGCCGTAGGTTCCTGGACCTCCGCTCACCGCGCGACCGTTCTGCGCGCTACACGCCGGCCTTCGCCCGCCTCGCCTCGATGATCCTCGCGAACGACCTGCCCCGCAGTTCGTCCATCGAGAGGCCGGTGGCGCGCGCCTCCTCCTCGGTGAGGGCCCCGCAGCCGACGCCGCGCAGGAAGAAGCCGAGCAGCCCCTGACCGGTCGCGGCATCGTCGAACACGCTGCCGACCACCGTCGCCTGGGCCGCCTTCTCCAGGAAGTTCCGCAGACGGGCCGAGGCCTCCTCGCGCGCCTCGAGGAAAAACGCGTACACCGCGGCGTAGCGGGTCGGGAACTGCGCCGGGTGGAGGTCCCAGCCCTGGTAGTAACCCTGTCGCAGCGAGGCGCGGACGTCATCGTAGTGCGTCCTCCACGCGTGGTGGACCGCGGCCCGCGGGCCCACCGGCATGATGTTGGTCGCCCCATCCGAGAGCGTGACGCCGGTGCCGGCGAGCGTGACCTGCATCGCATGGCGCGCGAAGTCGCACGCGGGGTGGGAAGGCGCCTGATGCATGGCGGTGATGTTGAGGCTGGCGGTGAAGTCGTAGACGCCGAAGTGGGCGCCGCGGCATCGCCCGCCGGCCGCGGCCACGAGCGCGGGCAGCGCCATCTCGCCGCGCGGCCCGACGATGCTCTGGGGCGTCTCGACCATCAGTTCGATCGGGATCGGAGGAAGCGAGAGCCTGCGCTCGATCCCTTCGAGCGTCGCGACCAGGGCGGACACCTGCTCGGGGACGGTGATCTTGGTCAGCGTCACGACGAAGTTCGCCGGTAGCCGGCCTCCGCTCCGGGAGGCGAGCGCGTTGATGAACAGATCGAGGGTGCGCAGGCTGCGCGTGCGCAGCTCCTCGGTGAGCGGCTTGATGCGGATGCCGATGAAGGGCGGCAGGCTCCCCTGCTTCATCCCGGCCGCCACCTGCTCGGCGGCCGAGGCGGCGTGCCCGTCCTCCTCGGCGTCCGGCCGGCTGCCATAGCCGTCCTCGAAGTCGAGGCGATGGTCCTCGACCGGCTCGCGCCGCAGCTTGTCCATCACCCGCGCGTAGACCGCGGGCGCGAGATCCGGGGCCAGGCCCACCGCGCTCGCGAACGTCGCCGGGTCGGGGGCGTACTCCGCCAGGCTCGCCAGGGCCGCCTCGCCCAGCTTCTGCGCCACGCCGGCGGTGAATAGATGGGCTCCGCCGTAGACGGTGTGGACCGGCTGGCGGTCGGCGCGGTCGGCGGGGTAGGCTTGCGCGAAGGCTTGGTTGGCCTGCATGAGACGCGCGAGCGCGGCGCTCGGGTCGCCGTGGGACGACATCGTCGCTTCCTCCATTCGGACGAGCGCAACACACTAGTCGGATGCACGCACGCGCGCGAGCGGAATCCAGGGGGATGGATGTCACAGAGCGGACTGGTGGTGAGTCGCGCGGTGGTGCGGCGGAACTACGCGATCCTCCCGCCGGAGGGCATGGCGACCAGCGTCCTCCCCGATTGGCGCGATACCGTCACGCGCGTGCTCACCGCTCCCGCGATGGGGGCGCGGTTCGTCCAGTACCTGCTCGAGGTCGCGCCGGGTGGCGGCACCGAGCAGACGCTGCGCGACGACGTCCAGATGTTCCTCTACGTGCTCGACGGCCAGGCCGAGCTGAGCCTGAACGGCAAGAGTCACAAACTGGGCGCGGGCGGCTTTGCCTACGGCAAGCCCGGCGCCAAGTTCAGGCTGCGCGCCGCCTCGGCGCTACGCCTGCTGTGGCTCAAGAAGGTCCATGTCCCATTCGGGCACGCCCGGCCCACCGACCTGGTCGGCGACGATGCTGCGGTGCGGGCCGAGACCTACATGGGGATCGAAGGGCTGCTGCTCAAGACGCTGCTCCCCGCCGACCTCGCGTTCGACATGGCGATGAACATCTTCACCTTCCCGCCCGGATACTCGCTGCCCATGATCGAGACCCACGTCATGGAGCATGGTCTCTACTTCCTGCCGGGCCAGGGGCTCTACTACCTGGGCGACACGTGGTCCGAGGTCATGGCCGGCGACTTCATCTGGATGGGGCCGTACGTGCCGCAGTCGTTCTACGCCACGAGCAGCACGCCCTCGCGCTACCTCTACTACAAGGACGTGCACCGGGACGTCGAGCTCTAGCTGGGGGTCCGTCATGAAGTCCACGCACCGCATCGGCCTCGTATCTCTCCTTGCCTTCCTCCCGACTCCGGGGGCAGCGGATGACGCGCGACGCATCCCGTTCCAGCCGCCGCCATTCACGGAGGCATTCGTCCCGGACGAGTTCATCGTGGTCTTCGGGCCCGAGGTGCGGGCCGGGCTGGTGGCCCGCCGCGATGCCCGGGACCGACTGGTCGTCAACCGGCCCGACGTCGCGAGCGTCCTCGACCGCGTGGGCGCCACGGATTTCCAGCGCCAGTTCGCCCAGGCCCCGAGCCGTCCCGCGGGCTCGCGGTTCCCCGACCTCACCGGGCATTACACCGTGAAGCTGGCCCCCGGCCGCGACCTGGCGTCCGCCCTCGCCGCCTTCGCGGCGAACCCCGGCGTGGATCACGTCGAGCGGATCGGCATCCACCCGATTCTCCTGACGCCGAACGACACCTACTACATCAATCCGCCGGTCAGCTTTCCCTATCCCCAGTGGCACTACTGGGACACGTTCGGCATCGACGCGGATCTCGCCTGGGACGTCGAAGCCGGCGACCCCTCGGTCGTGGTCGGGGTCCTCGACACCGGCGTCAAATACCGTCACTCCGACCTGGGCGGCAACGACCCGCCCGGCCCTTCGGACAACGTCGCCCAGGGGAACATCTGGGTGAACGCGGGCGAGATCCCGGGGAATGCCGTGGACGACGACGGCAATGGATTCGTGGACGACCTGATCGGGTGGGACTTCGTCTCGACCGCGGGCGGCGCGGGCGTCACCTGCCTGGATCTCGACTGTGGCGGCACGGACCACGATCCCAATGACGGCGACGGCCACGGCACCCATGTGGCCGGCACCGTCGCGGCGATCACCAACAACGCCCGTGCCGTCTCCGGGGTGGCGGGCGGCTTCAGCAACGGGACGACCGGCGGTGCCGGGAACGGCGTCAAGGTCATGCCCCTGCGTATCGGTTTCCACGGCCGCTTTCAGGGCGTGACCGGCGGGTTCGTCCGGATGGACTGGGCGGCGCAGGCGATGAACTACGTGGCGGGCATGGTGGAC
>JBKJXJ010000553.1:0-3643 GCA_046716125.1 Candidatus Eiseniibacteriota bacterium | reverse complement strand
CCTGGCCTCGAGCCCGCGCAGGATGCCCAGGGTCGTCCCCAGGCGCGCGCGCGCGGCATCCCATTCGCCGCGTCTCACCGCGACCCGGCCGAAGTCCGCCATGGTGAGCCCCAGTTGAAGCGCGTCGCCGGTCTCCGACACCACGATGAGTGCTTCCTCGTAGCGGTCGTGCGCTTCGTCCAGGTCACCCATCGAAAGCGCGACATGTCCCAGCGAATGGAGGGCTTGAGCGATCCCCCGCGGCCGTCCGAGCTGCCGGTAGATCGCCAGGCTCTCGATGCTCAGTTCCCGGGCTTCAACCAGTGAGTTCTGGAAGATCGCGATGCTCGCCAGCGCGCTCACGCACCGGGCCATCCCGCGTTGATCGCCCAGCTCGCGCGTGATCGCGAGCGCCTCCTCGACCAGCGGGCGGGCCGCGCCATAGTCGCCATGGGAGAGTGCGGAGCCCGCGGCGCTGACCAGCGCCGCCGCCCGCGTCGCGCTCCGTCCGGCCGCCCCCGGACGACCGAGCGCCTCGCTCAGGAACCTGTCCGCCATCGCGTAGTGCCCGCGCATGTACCAGAATCGCCACAACGCCCCGACCAGCTGGAGCCCCTGGATCGCCCGATCGTCAGCCCCACCGCACCACACATGCGCCGCGAGCAGGTCGTTGTGCTCCACGTCCAGCCGGGCGAGCCAGTCCTTCTGCTCGGCCCCGGCGAGCCCGGCCTGGGAGTCCTCGGCGACCCGGAGGAAGTAATCGAGGTGCCGGTCGCGGACTACGTCCTCCTCCCCGGCCTCGACCAGGCGCCCGAGCGCGAAGTGGCGCACGGTCTCGAGGTAGCGATAACGGGTCTCGCCCGACACGGTCGGGGTGACGACGACCAGCGAGCGATCCGCCAGGCGGGTCATCGCGTCCAGCACCTCGAACTCGTCGCCGTCCGCCTCCACGATCGCCACGGCCGAGGCCAGGCTCCACGCGCCGGCGAACACGCCGAGCCGGACGAACAGCTCCCGTTCGTCATCGCTGAGGTGGTCCGCGCTCCATTGGATCGTGGCGAGGAGCGTCTGGTGGCGCCCGGGGGCGCCGCGTCCGCCGGCGGTGAGGAGCTTGAACCGGTCGCCGAGACGCGCCCGGATCTCGTCCACCGAGAGCAGGCGCACCCGCGCCGCGGCGAGTTCGATCGCCAGTGGGATCCCGTCCAGTCGCCGGCAGATCTCGGCCACCGCTCCGGCATTCTGGGCACCGAGGGTGAAGGCGGGGCTCGCGGCCATGGCGCGCTCTACGAACAGCCGCACCGACTCGCTCGCCGCGAGGACCCCCGGATCCAGGTCTCCGCCCTCGGCCGGCAGTCCCAGCGGCGCCACCGCCACGACCACCTCGCCGGGTGAGCCGGTCGGCTCGCGGCTGGTGGCGAGCAGCTTGACGGCCGGACAGGCCTCGAGCAGGGCCAGGCCGAGATGGCTCACCGGCTCCAGCAGCTCCTCGCAGTTGTCGAGCACGATCAGCACCCGGCGCTCGGCAAACCAGCCGAGAAGGGTCTTCATGATCGGCACGCCCGGCTCCTCCTGGATGCCCGCCGCGTGGGCCAGGGATTCGGGGACCCGCTCCTGGTGCTTGAGCGCGGTCAGGTCCACGAACCACACCCCGTCCGGGAACGCCTCGAGCGACCCCTCGGCCAGACGCCGGGCCAGCCGGGTCTTGCCGCTCCCGCCCATGCCGACCAGCGTCAGCCAGCGCGCGCTCCCGAGCTGGCGCGCGCACTCGCCAAGCTCCCGCTCGCGGCCGACGAAGCTGGTGACGGCCGCCGGGAGGTTGTTGGGGATCGTCGTGGCTTCCCCGGCGCGCAGCGCCGCCGCCCGGCGGATACCGAGGACATCCTCCAGCGTGTGACGGGCGGTGCGGATCTCGCCGAGACGGAGGTTCGCGTCCCGCTCGAGGCAGCGCCCGAGCAGTTTCCGCACCGCCGCCGGGGTGCGCTCGGGAAGGGTGGTGAGATCCACCGGGTGATCGAGCGCCTGCTTGAGCAGCTCCATAATGGTCTGGCCCGGGATCGCCCGCGCCCCGGTGAGGCACTCGAACAGCACGCAGCCGAAGGCGAAGATGTCGGTGCGGGGGCCCTGCCCCTCGCCGCGCACCTGTTCGGGGCTCATGTACCCGGGGGTGCCCGTGACCTCCCCGACCGTCGTGCGCGCGCCGCCGCTGCCGATGTCCGTGGCGGCCAGGGTCGGCTCGAGGCTCGCGGAGGCGTCGCTCCCGCTGCCCGGAGCGGGCATCGCGAGCGTATCCGCCTCCGGCGCCGCCGGGCCGGCCGCCGGGAGCGACGGCGGGATCGCGATCGTGTCTGCTTCCAGCGGCCCCGTGCCCGCGGCCGCGAGCGGTGGCGGGATCACGATCGTCTCCGCTTCGTCACGCGTTGCCGTGGACCCGGGATGCGCGCTCGGCAGCGCGACCGTGTCGCGATCCTCGAGCGCGGTCGCGACCTCCGCCGGCGGCGACGAGGTCTCGGTTCGCGGCGCCTCGTCGTCGATGCGCCGCGCCAGGCCGAAGTCCAGCACCTTCACCAGACCGCGCGGGGCCAGCATCACATTGCCCGGCTTGAGGTCGCGATGGATGATCCCGCGCTCGTGGGCGACCTCGAGCGCTTCGGCGATCTGGACACAGATCTGGAGCGCGTCGTTGGGCGGCAGCGCGCCCCGGCTCAGGCGCTCGCCCAGCGTCTCGCCCTCGACGCGCTCGAGGACCAGGGCGAGCACGCCGCTCGCGTCCTCTTCGAACCCGTGGATGACCGCGATGTTGGGATGGTTGAGCGAGGCGAGGGTGAGCGCCTCGCGGCGGAACCGCATCAGGCTCTCGGCGTCCTGGGCGAGCCGGCGCGGCAGCATCTTGAGCGCGACCTCGCGCCCGAGGCGATCGTCCCGCGCGAGGGACACTTCGCCCATCCCACCGGCGCCCAGCTTGCCGAGCAGCGTGTAATGACCGAAGCGTCGTCCCGTCGCCGTCACGTGTGGCGGTTCTCCTTCCGGCCAGCCATGGCCCGCGGGAGTCTAAGGTACCTGGGGCCCGGACAGCACATCGGCCCGCGTCATGCAACGCGGGCCGATGTGCGGAAACTCTTGGGCGGATCGACGCTAGGCGGAAGCCGAGGACGTGCGCGGCGGCCGGCCGGCGCCGAGCGCGGTGGCCAGGGCCCGACGCATGTGGGCGGTCACCTCATCGCCCGCCGCATCCATCGCGGCGACCAGCGCCGCCTGCGGCGTGGCGCCCTGTCGCCGTCCCGCCGTGTACTCACGCGCCACCCGCAGCAGGACCGTGGCCTCGTGCGCACGCGGGGCACCGAGTCCCTCGTTCTCGGAGCCTTCGCCACAATCCAGCAGCCGCCCCAGATCGAGGAGCCGTCCGGTCGGGTCGGCCGTGGCGTCGAGCGCCACGGCATGCCGTCCGGACGCCGTCAGCGCCCATTCTCCGAGCGCCACGCCGTGTCCGAGGAGCCCGCGCAGACGGAGCGGGATGAGCAGGCCGCGGGCGGCGCGCTCCGCCAGCGCCACGGCTTCGACGCGCATCTCGGAATCGTCCACCGGGGCCACCTCGCCCGCGCGGGCGACGAGCGTCTCGACCAGTCCGTCGGCGAGCGCACGGCAACGGCGGGCGTTGGCGAGGCCG
>JBKJXJ010000552.1:0-4622 GCA_046716125.1 Candidatus Eiseniibacteriota bacterium | reverse complement strand
GCCTCGTGCGCCACCCCGAGCCCGTTGTACGACTCGGGCATCCGCGGCGCCGTCTCGACGACGCGGCGCCACAGCGCGATCGAATCCCGCCAGTGACGCAGCATCGCGCGACTGCCGCCCGCCTCGGCGGCGAGGATCAGGACGAGCGGCGCTACGATCAGGGCGCGCATTGCGGCGCCGCGCGGGACGGCTGCGCTCCACGCCCGGTCGAGGCCGGCGCCGATGAGCAGGATGATCCCGATCGCGGGGAAGTAGGCGTACCGGTCGTAGACCAGGACCGTGCTCCAGGCCAGGATGCCGAAGGTCGGCGCCAGCGCCAGGACGTAGCACGCCCAGCCGACGAGCGGGGCGCAGGTGAAGCGCGCGACCCACACCGCCATGGCGGTGATCGCGACCACCGCGAACGCGGCCAGAGCGATCGCCGGGTCGCCGAGGGTGAAGGACGCGGGCGGCGCGTAGATCGGGGAGAGATCCGCGGGCCAGAAGATCTTCCCGATGTAGAACATGATGACGTAGCACACGCGCAGGACGGAGTGCATGACGCCGGTCTGGGGCAGCGGCCCGAACTCCCAGGTCCGCGCCACCGAGAGGATCGTGATCACGGCGGAGAGCGCCGAGAGCAGGATGTAGGGCCACTTCTCCAGCAACAGCGTCCACGCGAGCTTGCGATGCCGCCAGAAGTCGAGCAGCAGCAGGAGGGCCGGCAGGGCGGTCACCGATGGCTTCGAGAGCAGCGCGAGCAGGTAGAAGGCCACCGAAGCCGGCCGCCATGCGCGCCCACCGCCCTCAAGCGAACGCAGGTAAGCGAGGATGCTCGTGAATGCGAACGCCGTGGCGAGGAGCGTCTTCCGTTCTCCGATCGAAGCCACCGGTTCGACGCCCAGCGGATGGAGCCCGAAGAGGAGCGCCACCAGCGCCGCCGGAACAAGGCCACCGAACAGCCGACGGGCGATGAGGAGGATGAGCAGGGCGTTCAGGACGTGCAGCGCGAGGTTCGTTCGATGGAAGACGCGCGGATCGTTCGCCCTGCCCCCGAGCGCGTAATCCACCATGAGGGACGTCATGGAGAGCGGGAGGTAGTATGCGTTGACCGTGGAGGGGGCGAGCACCTCGGCGAAGAACCGCCCGGCGGAGTTCCACCCCGGGTGGGAGACGAGCGGGTTGTAGGTGACGAAGATGTCGTCGTCGACCGCCAGGGCCTTGACCTTAAGGACGGGCCAGTGGACGGCTGCGACGATCCCACCCACGAGCACCAGCGCGAGGGCGAGCGCCACGACACCCCGGGGGCGTTTCACGGCGACGGCGGGCGCCGGGTCCGGATTCCTAAATGGGGTGGCCCGCCCGCGCTTCGATGGTCGCACCGCGGCATTCTATGGTACGGGCCGCCGCGCTCTCAATTCCGGCCGGGCGGAACGGCTTCCGGCGGGCCGCACGGGCCGTCGTGTTCCGCGGCCGCCTGCTACGGCGCTGTCATCTCCACCTTGACCCACTCCGCCAGCAGGCGGGTCTCAGGGTCGGCGTACTTGATCTCCACGCGCCGGCCCCTCTGGATGTCGGCGAGCCGTCCTCTGAGATTCGACAGCTTGAGCTTGCTGCGATCCAGCCAGATCAACGTCTTGTCGGTGATCCTGATCGCGCGACGGGCCGCCGGCTCCCGGACCGTGACCACGCGCTCCTGCATGCTCAGCGTGTCGACCACGCCGAGACAGGTGTTCTTGTGGGAGACGCCCGGCGACATGCCGATCGGGATGAACTGCTCGGTCGACTTCTGAGCGTGGGCCGGCGCGACGGCGCACAGGAGCACGATCGCCAGTCCGAGCGCGCGAACGAGTGGATGCATCACGGCCAGCCCGGATTCTTGATCAGGTTTCATGATGGCTCCTTCATCAACAGGGCGCGTGCCCGCAGCTGCGCTTGGATCGCCTCGCGCGTCGGCCGCCTCCGGTTGATGGAACTGCGCTGCGCACGCTCGATCAGCCGCCTCGCGCCCCGGAGCTCTGCGACCGCCTCCGGGTGCAACCCGGCGCCCGCCAGCACCATGATACCGTCATCCGTCTCAAAACCCGCGCGCTTCAGCAGCTCGACGGCCCGGGGGCGCTCGAAGAACCCGTGCGCCGCGCTCTGCTCCAGGCTCTCGATCGAACTCCGGATGTTCTCGAGCGCGTTGATGACGCGCAGGAACGCCGCCACCGCCACCACTTGCGTGGCGTCCAGGCGGATGCCGACGCCGTTGGAATCGGTGCTCGCGAGGAAGCGGCCGGACGGCGAGTCATTGAACGCCAGTCCATTGTAGAACGCCACCGCCCCTTCGATGGTCTCGACCGCGTCGTTGTGGAAGAAGGGGCCCGTGGCGGCGGCCTCGACCAGCGGCGGCGTGTTGAACGTGCCGTCGCCGGGGATCCCGAAGCCGTCGTCGCGCGGGACCTTCTCCCCGGTGAGCCGCGCGGGATGGTCGGGGAGATCCTCGACGCCGGTGTTGAAGCTCGCGTTCCCCGCGTCCCGACCACCGAGCGAGGCGTTGGCCCCGGCGTTGCGGTGACAGATATTGCACTTGCCCAGGCGGTCGTCGAGGAAGATCGCCTGCCCGCGCGCGGCGACGGTGCCGAGGAGCGGAAGCGGGAGGGAGAGGTCCCCCTTCCGGCCCAGCGAGCGCTGGAACGCCTCGAGCGCGTCCAGCTCCTCGTCGGTCGGCAGCCGGAAGTCCACACCGGGCACGCGGTCGAGCGTCCTGGTGAAGTGCTGGATGACCGCGCCGGTCGCGAACCCGCGCAGTGTGCCGTCACCCGGCGCGCCGTCGCCGGACCAGCCGGTGCGCGGCCCCAGCGGGCTCTGCACCGACGAGCGCAGCGCCAACACGTGCGGGACGCCTCGCATGGTGAAGCGCTCGGCGAGGTCATCGAACCCGTCGAGGTTCTCCTTGATCATCCCGAACTCGCGCATGAGGCGCGGGTTCTCGAAGTTCTCCTTCAGCGCCGGGATGGACTCGGCGACGAAGAGCGGATCGTCCTTGGGCAGCGTGGCGATGAAGGCGGAGGTGATCGTGAAGTTCTCCTCCTGCCGGTGACAGGTGCCGCACGTGCGCCCGTTGCCACCGAAGGTCTCGTTGAAGAAGAGCTCACGCCCCCTGGCGATGAGTGCGGCCTCGGGATCGACGGGCCTGGGCTGACACGCCGCCAGCAATGCCGCGGCGACCGGGGCGAGTGTCACCACCGCCGCGGCCGCCCGCATGCCGAGCCGACGTTTCGATCCGGCTGTGCCGGAGGATCGAGGCATGAGCACCTCCCGGGTTCATCCGGATGGATGCCGTGACACTCGCGGCGGTTCCCGAGCCGTGGGGACCTGGCCCCGTCGGCTGTCCGCCCTGTGGCGGACGGCCCGCCTCTGAGGTATAGCTGCCGTTTCCGCAACGGCATCCAGACATCCTGACCGGGCGGCTTCGCGAACCACTCCGCCGGGAGATGACCCCTGAGCCAGCCCATCCGCTCGTCGCCACCCCTCGGCGTCACCGATCCCATCCCGCGCGTCCTCATGCGACTCGCGGTCCCCGCGCTGTTCTCGTTCGGGCTGCGGCTCTCCTACCAGTGGGTGGACGCGCTCTGGGTGCGGGGACTGGGCGTGGATGCCACGGCCGCCGTCACCTCGTCGATGTTCGTGGTGTGGTGGATCTACTCGCTCAACGACATCTTCGCGATCGGAGTCACCGCGTTCGTGAGCCAGCTGCTCGGCGCGGGCGAGCGCCGTCGCGCGGGCCTCGCGGCCTACAAGGGACTCCGGGCGTCGGCATTGATGGGGCTCATCGGCTCGGTGGCCGGTCTACTGGCCGCGCGGCAGATCTACGGATTGATGGGCGCGACGCCGGGCGTGGTGGATCAGGGCGGCCGCTACCTCTCGGTGATCCTGGCCGCGGCGCCCATCCCGATGATGGCGCTGACCTGCGAGAGCATCATGCGCTCGGCGGGCGACACGCGGACGCCCCTCCTGATCGACCTGAGCGCCGTTGCGCTCAACGCGCTGCTCGATCCGATCCTCATCTACGGCTTCGGACCGATCCCGGCGATGGGTGTCGCCGGCGCGGCGTGGGCGACGGTCGCCGCGCAGAGCGCGATGCTCGCGGGCTACCTCATCGCGGCCGCGCGTGGCCATCGCGCGTTCCCGCTGGCGCGCCGCGCCGACGGCCCGCCCGTCCGGATCGCCGGGATGGCGCGCGTCGGTCTGCCGGCCGCGATCATCGGCATGCTGTTCTCCGTGGTCTACATCGCGTTCGCGCGTTCGGCCTCGCGATTCGGCGCGGCCTCGCTCGCCACCATCGGCATCGTCAACCGCATCGAGGCGATCCAGTTCATGACCGCGCTCGCGATCGGCTCCGCCGCCGGCTCGGTGGTCGGACAGAACCTGGGCGCTCAAAAGCCCGAGCGCGCCGTCGAAGCGATCAAGATCGGTGTGCGCTGGATCGCGGCCGTCTCGCTCGTGCTGACCGTCGTGCTGATGGCGTTCCCGCACCTGTTCATCGGGATGTTCACCGCCGACGCGGAGGTGCATCGCGTCGCGGCGCCGTACCTGCGCATCATGGCCACCTGCCTGGTCTTCGTCGGCGTGGAGATCGTGACCAGCGAGGCGATCCT
>JBKJXJ010000551.1:0-5592 GCA_046716125.1 Candidatus Eiseniibacteriota bacterium | reverse complement strand
CGTTGCGGGGGGACATATTCACTGACGTCCCACATGTCACGGCTTCCCGCTTGCCCCGCACGGTGCGCTCGGATAGATTCCCTCGTCCTTCGCGCCCGGCGTCGCCGGGCGCGGGGTCCAACCCCAGCCGACCGGGCTTAAGACCGCATGCCTTTCGCGCTGCGCCCGCCGGCCGGATCGACCGGCATCCCCATGCCGGGTCCCTCTCCAACCGCAATGAGGAGCAGCCGATGATGATGTCCCGTGCCGCGGGCTTCGCCCCGTGGACCTCGAAGTCGACCGTGTGGACCGCGGCTCTTGCCGTGCTCGCCGCGGTGCTCGCCCTGCCCGCCGGCGCCGTCGCCAGCGAACTCGATCTCCAGATCCCGGCCCTCGACACCAGCTACATGCTGTTCGGCACGTCGGTCTCGGGCGTAAATCTGTTGTTGGCGGGGATCGGCGTCTGTGTCCTCGGGATGCTGTTCGGCCTGGCGATGTTCAACCAGGTGAAGGCGCTGCCGGCCCACAAGAGCATGCTCGACGTTTCGAGCATCATCTACGAGACCTGCAAGGCCTACCTGATCCAGCAGGGCCGGCTGCTCATGGTGCTCGAAATCTTCATCGGGGCGTGCATCGTCTACTACTTCGGCGTCCTCGAGCACATGGGCGTGGCCAAGGTCGGGCTCATCCTGATGTGGTCGGTGGTCGGCATCCTGGGCTCCTATGCGGTGGCGTGGTTCGGCATCCGCATGAACACCTACGCCAACAGCCGCACCGCGTTCGCGGCGCTCAAGGGCAAGCCGCTCCCGCTCTACGAGATCCCGCTCCAGGCCGGCATGAGCATCGGCGTGCTGCTGATCTGCGTCGAGTTGATCATGATGCTGGTCATCCTGCTGTTCGTGCCCAAGGAGGCCGCGGGCGCCTCGTTCCTCGGCTTCGCCATCGGCGAGTCGCTCGGCGCCTCGGCGCTGCGTATCGCGGGCGGCATCTTCACCAAGATCGCCGACATCGGCTCGGATCTCATGAAGGTCGTCTTCAAGATCAAGGAGGATGACCCGCGCAACCCGGGCGTCATCGCCGACTGCACCGGCGACAACGCCGGCGACTCGGTGGGCCCCACCGCGGACGGCTTCGAGACCTACGGCGTCACCGGCGTCGCGCTCATCTCGTTCATCGCGCTGGCGGTGTTCCCCGAGCACAAGGCCCACCTGCTGGTGTGGATCTTCGTCATGCGCATCCTGATGATCGCCACCTCGATCATCGCCTTCAGCGTCAACGGCGCGATGGCGCGCGCGAAGAACATCGGCAAGGACAAGATCAACTTCGAGGATCCGCTGACGAGCCTGGTGTGGATGACCTCGATCCTCTCGATCGCGGTGACCTTCCTCGTGTCGCAGTGGATGCTGGCCGGCCTCGGCCACGGACTGTGGTGGAAGCTGTCGTGCATCATCTCGTGCGGCACGCTGGGGGCCGCGCTCATCCCCGAGTTCACCAAGGTCTTCACCAGCAGCCAGTCGCGCCACATCAAGGAGATCGTCGCCGCCACGCGCGAAGGGGGCGCCTCGCTCACCATCCTCTCCGGGATGGTCGCGGGCAACTTCTCGGTCTTCTGGAAGGCGCTGACGCTGGCGGTCATGCTGCTCATCGCCTACCTGGTCTCGCTCCAGGGTCTCGGGGCGTTCATGGACCACGCCGCGGTGTTCGCGTTCGGCCTGGTCGCGTTCGGGCTGCTCGGCATGGGACCGGTCACCATCGCCGTGGACTCGTACGGCCCGGTGACGGACAACGCCCAGAGCATCTTCGAGCTGTCGCAGGTCGAGACCACGCCCGGCGTGGCGGCGGAGATCGAGAAGCAGTTCGGCTTCAAGCCCGACTTCGCCAGGGGCAAGCACAACCTCGAGGAGAACGACGGCGCCGGCAACACGTTCAAGGCCACCGCGAAGCCGGTGCTGATCGCGACCGCGGTCGCCGGCGCGACGACCATGATCTTCTCGCTCATCGTGATGCTCTCGAAGCAGATGGGGGCGGCCTTCGATCTCACGCTCACCGAGCCGCGCGTGCTGCTCGGCCTGCTGATGGGCGGCGCGACCATCTACTGGTTCACGGGCGCCTCGATGCAGGCGGTCACCACCGGCGCCTACCGCGCGGTCGAGTACATCAAGAAGAACATCAAGCTCGACACGTCGGACAAGGCCTCGACCAAGGACTCGGTCGAGGTGGTGAAGATCTGCACCCAGTACGCCCAGAAGGGCATGTTCAACATCTTCATCGTCATCTTCTGCCTGACGCTGGCCTACGCCTTCTTCGACCCGATCTTCTTCGTCGCCTACCTGGTATCCATCGCCGTGGTCGGACTCTTCCAGGCGGTCTACATGGCCAATGCCGGCGGCGCGTGGGACAACGCCAAGAAGGTGGTCGAGGTCGAGCTGCACGAGAAGGGCACCCCGCTGCACGACGCGACCGTGATCGGCGACACCGTGGGCGACCCGTACAAGGACACCTCGTCGGTGGCCCTGAACCCGATCATCAAGTTCACCACCCTGTTCGGCCTGTTGGCGGTGGAGATGGGGGTGGCCAACGTCGCGGTCGCCCGGCCGGTCGGCGTCGTGCTGTTCCTGGTGGCGTTGTATTTCGTCTACCGCTCGTTCTACGGGATGCGCATCTCGTCCGTGGTCGGCGGTGACGTGAAGGCGGCCGCCTCGCGCTGAGGCCTCCGCAGCGGCAACGCACGAGCCCCCGCCGGGATCTTCGTTGGAATCCCGGGCGGGGGCTCGTCGCTTGTGGGGCTCAGCCCGGGCGCGATCCCGCGAACACCTCGTTGACCTTGGCGGCGAGGATGAAGTCGTTCTGGTGGAGCCCTGAGATCTTGTGGGTCCAGGTCTCGACCTTCACCCGGCCCCAGGACAGGTGGATGTCAGGATGATGACTCTCGCGCTCGGCCAGCTCCCCGACCTGGACCGCGAAGGCCATCGCGGTGCGGAAGTCCGGGAAGCTGAACTCACGCTGGATGCGCTTCACGCCGCCGACCTCCGCCACCGTCCAGCCCGGCACCTGCGGGAGCAGCCCGGCGGTCTCCGCGTCGGTGAGCGTCGGGACGCCCCCGCGGCACGGGACACAACTCTCCTGCGTCAGTCCTGCCATGATCGTGTTCCTCCATACATGGGCCATGCATCGGCCGTGCGCGGCCCGTCCGGCCACTGTCCTCGCCGAGCGGATGAAACCCCACCCCCGCTCGCGACGCAACCATCCACTTGACCGGCGTCCGCTGTTCCAGTTTCCTTCACCGGGTTCGCGCCATCCCAGCCCACACCGGAGGCTCCGCCATGACGACCATCGTGCGTGAGGTGCTCGAGATGCCGGCGGGTTTCCATTCGAAGGAAGCCGCGTCGTTCTTCGCCCAGCTCAACGATCAGAGTGCCCGCCTGACCGAGGACACCCGTCAGCTCACGGCGGAAGCCCTCGCCTGGCAACCGGCGTCGGGGATGAACACGATCGGGATGCTGCTCGCCCACATCGCGATCGCCGAGGTGTTCTGGACGCAGGTGGGGCCACTGGCGCTGACCACGTTCGAGTCCGAGAGCATCCTCGGGATCGGCGTGGACGATGACGGCATGCCGCTCGCGGAAGGCGGGAGCCCCCCGGCGAGTCTGCGCGGCAAGGACATCGCGTACTTCGACGACCTGCTGCGCCGGGCGCGCGCCTACAGCCAGAAGGCGCTGGCCGCCCTCTCCGACGCCGATCTCGATCGGGGCATCACCCGCACACGCAGGGACGGGTCGGTCCACGTCACCACCATGCGCTGGATCCTCTATCACCTGGTCGAGCATCTGGCGGGCCACTACGGCCAGATCAATCTCCTGGCGCACCAGCACCGACTCGCCAACCCTCCCGCCTGACACGACGCAAACCCATACCAGAGCGCCAAATGGCACCCACGGCTCAGACACTGCTCGAGACCCCGCCCGGCTTCCGCTCCGAGACCATCGGGCGCTTCCTCTGGCAGATGGACGAACAGCGGCGAAGGCTGATCACCGACACCCGCGGCCTCACCGCCGACACGCTCGGCTGGCAGCCGGCGCCGGGGATGAACAGCATCGGGATGCTCCTCGCCCACATCGCCTACGCCGAGAACCACCTCTCGCAGATCGGGCTCGAGGGGAAGCCGACCAGCGACACGAGATCGGCGATCGGGATCAGCGAGGAGGAAGAGGGCATGCCGCTCGCCGACGGGGCGCCGCCTTCCCCCGCCCTCGCCGGGCGCGACCTGGCGTGGCTCGACGCGTTGCTCGAACGCTCGCGCACTTACACGCGTCGCGTGGCGATGACCCTCGCCGATACCGATCTCGCCCGCGAGATCCGGCGCAAGCGTCCCGATGGATCGGAGCGGATCTTCAACGTGGGGTGGGTCCTTTACCACATGCTCGAGCACGAGGCCGGCCACCACGGCCAGATCAATCTGCTGCGGCATCTGGAGCGGATCGCACAATCCTCGAGATCCTGAGCGCCGGCGCCGTCAGGCCTCGCCGGCGAGCGCGGTGATCTGGCGAAGACCCGCGGCGAAGGCATCCGGGGGGATGATGAGGCTCAGCACCAGGTAGGCTTCGCCGTCGAAGTCGTAGAACTGCCCGGGATGGACCACGACGCCGCGGCGCATCAGCTCGAGCGCCCACTCCTCCTCGCTGCGCCTGCGCGGCACGCGCAGCACCGCCACCCATCCGCCGGCGCCCGCGAGCAGATCCAGCTGGGGCTGCCGCGTGACCGCGGCGCCGGCCGCGGCGAGGTTGATCGCGATGCGCTCGCGTACCCGCGCCTGCCACGGATGCCGACCCGCGAGGAGACGTGGCAGCGCCAGCTGCACCGGAGCCGCGACCGAGAGGAACAGGTCCGCGATCCATTCGAGCCCGCGGAGCGCTTCGGCGCGCGCGGGCCCGGGGCCGGCGACCGCGATCCAGCCGAGTTTGAGCTGCGGCATGCCGCACACCTTGGAGAGCCCGCTCAGGACGAACGTCGGTACGCGCCGCTCCCCCACGAGGCTGGGCAGCGCCGACGCTCCGGCCGGGCCCGCCCACGGGAAGTCGCCGAACACCTCGTCCGAGATGAGTGCGACGCCGTACCGCTCGCACAGCCGCTCGATCGCGGCCGGCTCGTCGCCGGTGAGGCACGAGCCGGTCGGATGATTGGGCTGGACGACGATCAGCGCGCGCGGCCCGCGCTCGATCGCCGCCTCGAGCGAGCCCATGTCCACATGCCAGGCGCCGTCCCAGGCGAGCCGATAGCGCTCCAGCGTCACGCCGTCGAGCGCCGCCAGTGGCTCGAACAGGGGATAGCTCGGCGCGGGCACGAGGATGCGTTCCCCCGGGTCGGCGAGCAGCCGGAACAGATGAGCGTAGGCTTCGCTGGTGCTTGCGGTGAGGACGATCTCCGAGGCGGGAACGGTGAGACCGCGCTCGCGGTAGTAACCGCTCACGGCCTCGCGCGCGATCTCTGCGCCGCGCGGATCGGGTTCGTAGCGCACCCCTTCCGGCGAGGCGAGGGCCGCCAGTTCCTCGAGGCCCGCGCCACTCAGGCCCACCCGCGTGGGATTGGCCTCGGTCATGTCGATCAGCGCGGCGC
>JBKJXJ010000550.1:0-3142 GCA_046716125.1 Candidatus Eiseniibacteriota bacterium | reverse complement strand
TTCTGTGACCACGCCGACAGCGCGCCGACCGCCGGCGGCCGCATGACGCTGCGCTGGGATCGTCCGGGCTCGTCCGCGCAGGCGTTCGAGGGTCGCTGGGTGGTGTTTCGCAAGCCCATGGCGTGCGCGTACGAGGGCGGCCACGCGGGCTATCCGGACGGCTACGCCGGCCGTGCCGGTTTCGAGCTGGCCGCGCTCGGCGCGGGCGCCGTGCTCATCACCCGCCACCGGCTGCCGGCGCGCCCCGATTACGAGCCGATCATCGAGGTCTATCGCGCGGCGTGGCCGCGGGCGCTGGCGCGGCTCGCTGCCTACCTCGACCTGGGCGCCGAGACGCGCTCGGCCTGAGTTCCGGCCAGAGGAACGGAGGGCTCGAGATCGCTCATTCGGGCCGCGGGCCGATCCTGCGCTATCCTGCGCCCTGCCCATGAACCCGCCCGCGACCGCCCTTCGCACCCTGCGCTTCGGCCACAGCCCCGACGCCGACGACGCCTACATGTTCTTCGGCTTCCACACCGGCCGGGCGGCGATCGCCGGCTGCCGCGTGGAGCACGTGCTCGAAGACATCCAGAGCCTCAACCGCCGCGCACTGGAGCGGGCCGATCTCGAGATCACCGCCGTCTCGGCGCACGCCTACGCCCATCTGACCGACCGCTATGCCGTGCTCGCGTGCGGTGCCTCGATGGGCATGGGGTACGGGCCGGTGGTCGTGGCGCGCGCCCCACGCACGATCGCCTCGCTGCGCGGGGCGCGCGTCGCGATCCCGGGGCGGCTCACGACCGCGGCGCTCCTCCTCCAGCTCGAATGCCCCGGATGCGTGCCGGTCGAGGTGATGTTCGACCGCATCCCCGCCGCGGTGCTGGCCGGCGAGGTCGAGGCCGGCGTCATCATCCACGAGAGCCAGCTCACCTACGCCGCCGAGGGGCTGGTCAAGGTGCTCGACTTCGGCGAGCTCTGGCAGGAGCGCGACCGGCTCCCGGTTCCGCTCGGCCTCGACCTGGTGCGGCGGGATCTCGGGCCCGAGCTCATGGGCGCCGTGAGCGCGGGCTTTCGCGCCAGCATCCAGGACGCTCTCGACCACGAGGAGGAGGCGATCGCCTATGCCCTCCGGTTCGGGCGCGGCCTCGATGTCCCGCAGGGGAAGCGCTTCGTCCACATGTATGTGAACGCGCTCACCCTCGAGATGGGGGACACCGGGCGCAGGGCGCTCGAGACGCTCTATTCGCGCGCCCTGGCTGCGGGGCTCATCCCGGTGGCGCCGGCGGTCGAGGTGGTCTAGCGCCGGCCGCGCGGGGTTTCATAACCCCAAGCCGGGCAATATGTAATATCAATTCGATCCTCGCCGCGCGGGCCTCTTCTGGAAATACCTTGAAACGCAGCGCCCCCAGGGCTCATCCTAGTTGCCGTCTTGGGTTGCTGTGGATGTGCGAGATTGCCTTTCGAATGCCACCAGAGACTCATCTGGTGGCCTTTCTGTTTTGGCCGTTTCCAGACCCGAGGCGCCGGTCACTGTGACCGGGCGCAGCCGTCGCGACAAGGCGGCATTGGTAAGAGGGCGTTCGCGCCCTTGTTTCAAAGGAGTTGTACGTGGCTAGTGGCACCGTGAAGTGGTTCAACGAGGCGAAGGGATTTGGCTTTATCTCTCAGGAAGGCGGCGAGGACGTGTTCGTCCATTTCTCCGCGATCCAGGGAGAGGGCTTCAAGACCCTCGTCGAAGGTGAGCGCGTCGAATTCGAAGTGACCCGCGGGCCGAAGGGCCTTCAGGCTTCGGGCGTGCGCAAGGCCTGACAGGGACCGCTTCAATCAGCAAGGGCGGCGCGGCTACGCGCCGCCCTCTGCTTTTTCCGGACCGGGCATGTGTTCGGCCCCGCGCGCGGGTTGTGGAATCGATCTCCCACGCTTAGGCTGCGGACGTGCGCCCGACATGGAAGTCCGCGGCCGATCTCGCCGTCCTGCTCGCGCTCGTGGTCGTGGGCTTCGGTCTCTGGGCCCAGCATGGCCGTGCCTGGGGCCTCGGCACGCGGTCGCCGGTGCTCAACTACGACACCGCCCAGTATGCGCTGGCGGCCCGCGAGATGGCCGGGCACGGCCGCGTCGCGACCACCTTCGCCCTCCCGATCGAGCTGGCGCGTCACGCCTCTCCGCCGTGGCCGTTGGCGGTGGTCCAACCGGGACTCGTCCTCGCCGAGGCGGTCATCTTCCGGCTGGTGCCAACGACCATACGGATCGGCGACATGTTCGTCTTCTACCTCCAGGGACCGCATCAGCGCGAGTGGCTGACGCTGCTCATCCCGTTCTTCTGCTACCTCATGCTGGGCGCCGCACTCGCGCTGGTCACCGCGCGATTGCTCGTGAGCCACGCGCCGGCGGTCGGGCCGTGGCGACGGCGGCTCGCCGCCCTCACCGTGGGTCTGACATTCCTGCTCGATCCCGAAGCGCAGCACTTCGCGGTCGGCGGCTTCACCGAGCTGCCGTTCACCCTCGGCCTCGCGGCCGCGTTCACCGCCCTGGTGAGCGGGCGCGCGGCGCCGCAACGGCCGCTCCTCTTCGGCCTGCTGCTGGGCGTGACCGGGAGCTTCCGGGCCAGCGCGCTGTGGCTGGCGCCGGTGCTCACGGTGGCGGCCGCGCTCCTCGCGCCGGGCCGGCGGCGTCAGGTCGTCCTCCTCACCATGCTCGGCTTCGCGCTGCCGCTATTGCCCTGGTGGTTCTACAAGTGGCGCGCGTTCGGGAATCCCGGCTGGGATCTCTCCTCGCTCATCCTCTGGGAGGGGGTGCAGGGTCGCACATGGTTCTCGCTGTTCCACCTGCCCGAGGCGCCGCTGTTGCCGCAGGGGTGGGAGGCGGTTGGGCTGCTCGCGGCCAAGATCGGCCGTCGCCTGCCGGTATTGCTCATGTCGGTCGCGACCGGGCCGCGCGCGCTGTGGACCGGGGCGCTGGTGCTGTGGCTGCTGACCTGCCGTCCGCCGCGGGCGCTCGCGGTCACCGGCTGGGCCATCCTCGCCGCGAACCTGCTCGGGATCCTCGCCGCGGCCGCGACCATCCCCTGGCTTCGATTCCTCTTCCCGACCCGCGTGCTGCTCGAAGCGTCAGGGATGCTGGCGACGTGGGGACTCATCGCGCGCGCGCCGGCCACGTTGCTGGG
>JBKJXJ010000549.1:0-6491 GCA_046716125.1 Candidatus Eiseniibacteriota bacterium | reverse complement strand
GGGCCGCGCGGCGGCCGGCCTCGCGCTCGTCGAACAGCGAGCCCTGCTCGGCCAGGCGCGAGGCGAAGCGCGAGAGGGTCACACCGATCGCGTGCAGTGCCACGCGGCGCGTGAACAGGCGCCCGAGCTGCGCCAGCGCCAGCTCCAGCACCACCGGGTCGGCGTCCGAAGGGGTGCCCAGCGAGCGCGACTGCTCGACCATCTCGCCGTCCGCGTAGCGCAGGCGCACGGCGATCGTGCCCGGCTTGATCTCCATCTCGCGCGCCGCGCGGCACGCCCGGCCGGTCAGGTACTCGAGCATGCCCTCGATCTCGGCCCGGTCGGCGGTGTGATGATGGAACGAGGTCTCGCGGGCGATCGAGAGCGGCACCTCGCGCTCGGTCACCGCGGCCGTGTCGCGGCCCCGGCAGCGCTCGTGGAGCAGCCGCCCGTTGACGCCGAACAGCGCCTCGAGCACGTCCACCGGGAGCGCCCGCAGGTCGCCGATCGTGTTCAGGTTCATCGAGCGCAGCGTCTTGCCATGCGCGTGCCCGACGCCCGCGAGCTGCTCGATCGGCCGGTCGCGCAGGAACCCGTCGGTCTCGGCCGCGGTGACGCGTGCGAGCCCGTCGGGCTTGACGGTCTTGCCGATCAGCTTGGCGAGCATGCGGTTGGGGCCGACGCCGCAGGTCACGGTGAGCCCTGTCCCCGCGTGGATGCGCCGCTTGAGCGCGCCCGCCGTCGCGAGCGGATCGCCGTGCAGCCGTCCGGTGCCGGTCAGGTCGCAGTAGGCCTCGTCGAGATGACACTCGACCGCCGGCGCCATCTGCCGGCACAGGTCGAAGATGCGCTCGGCGAAGCAGCGATAGACTTGGGCGTGCCCGTCGATGAACACAGCCTGAGGGCACAGCCGCCGCGCCTCGGAGAGCGACATCCCCGCCTTGAGCCCGAACCGCCGCGCCTCGTACGAGCACGAGGCGATGACGCCGGCGCCGACGATGACCGGCCGCCCCTTGAGCCGCGGATCGCGCACCTGCTCGATCGCCGCGAAGAACGCGTCGATGTCGACATGCAGGATCGTGCGGTCGTCCGGAACGGCGGGAAGCGGCTCGACTGGAACGCACATCTAATCGAACTCGTAGCGCGAGTCCGCCGGCGTCTGATCCGGCCCCACGCGGCCCACGACGATATCCGCGCGGTTGTAGCTCTCGCCCTTCATCGGCGCCCCGTGCAGCCGGCGCAGCATCGCGAGCTGCCCGGTGTGGGTGAGGGCGTCGGCGACCGGTCCCTGGAAGAGGCGCGTGAGGTCGTAGTGGAGCGGCACGTCCACGTCGAGCGCGGCGTCGAACGCCTCGATCGCCGCGAAGAAGCGCGCGCACTCCGCCTCCCATGGCTGCGGCGTCGTGTTGTTCCAGCGCGGCTCGCCCTTCGCCATCGCCAGCCCCCAGTCCATCAGGTCGCCCATGTGGGCGACGATCTCGACCGGCGTCTTGGAGATGGGCCCGGCGCTGAACCCCGCGAACGTCGCGGGCGCCCCGCGCATGGTCTTGGCCGCGCGATAGGCGAGCGTGGCGATGGTGTGTCTCAGGAACTCGCGGTCGGTCATGGGATCTCCCTTCGTCGTGATCGTGCGCTAGCCCTCGAGTGCCACCGAATCCACGCGCCACACGAGGTCCGCGCCCTGCATCTGCAACTGGTAGACGTCCCCGCTCTCCACCGTCACCGAGAAGAAGAAGCTCGGATGACGGCCCGCGCGGTCGATCCAGCGGGCGTTGACGCGCGCGATGCGCTGTTCGCGCCCGTCGAGACGGAACGCGACCGGCGTCACCACGCCCCCCTGGAAATCGGCGCGCACGGCGGCCGCTCGGTCGATTCGTTCGAGTCTCATGGTCTTGGGTCCGCTGCGAGGCAGTATCGTGCACACTTGTGCAGTAGTCAAGAGGCAATGGGACGGAGCGTCCGCGATGAGCGCGGCGGGAGTTGGGCGCTGACACGCGCACCCGCTAAGCTGCGGGACGTCTGCATGTGGGGCGTCACGCCCCGCGGCGCGCGGGCGACCAGGGGAGGACACGGTGAAGCGATGGAGGATGGCGATGGGGGCGGCGCTGATCGTCGTCGTGGCGTATGTGGGGCTGGGGGGGCCGCCCGCCGGGGCGGAGTCGGCGCCGCCGGTGATCCTCAAGACCACCGAGTTCGGCCGCGGGCCGACGATCGTCCTGCTGCACTCGCTTGGCTCCGGCCGGATGGTGTGGATGCCGACCGCGAAGAAGCTGCTCGCCGGTCATCGCGTCGTGATGGTGGACCTGCCCGGTCACGGCGAGAGCGCGCTGCCCGAGCCGTTCTCGCTGGAATCGTGCGCCGAGGCGCTCGACCAGGTGCTCGCGAAGCAGAAGCCCGAGAGCACCGTGGTGGTGGCGCACGGGATCGGCGCGCTGGTGGCGCTCTACGGCGTCCAGGCCCATCCCGACCGGATCAAGGGGCTGATCGTCATCGATGCCGCGACCAAGTCCTCGGTCGCGATCCCCGAGCAGCAGCAGCAGTTCTTCCTGCGCATGCTCGACACGCGCTATGACGACTTCCTGAAGCAGATGATGATGGGCCAGGCGCGTGACAGCACGCAGGCCAACGAGCTCTACTCGCAGGCGCAGTCGGTGCCCGCGGCCTCGGTCAAGGCGTACATGAAGGCGGCGCTGAACGCGGATGCCTCCCCGGCGCTCAAGAAGATGAAGCCCGCGTTCCTGTTCGTCGGCTCCGGCAAGCGCTGGCCCGAGACCAAGGACTGGCCGACGCTGGCCAAGGAGATGGGCTACGACGATCCCGCCGCGACCCCGTCGCGCCGCCTGGCGCAGGGCGGGCCGCTCATCATGAAGGAGCAGCCCGACTCCCTCGCCGCCGTGATCCGCGACTTCACCGCGCAGGCGCTCGCTACCAAGAAGTAGGCCGGGCGCGGCCCGCGCACTCCAGCGGGTATGCGGGAGTGCCGATAACCCACGGGCGTCCCACCCAACCCCGGGGCGCAGGGAATGCCCGTGCCCCGATCGCGTCCACACCTCCTGCTCGTCCTCGCGTTGCTCGTGCTGGCGATCGCCAGTGCCCGGCCGCTCTCGCCGCCGCCTCCGACCAGCCACGCCGCGTTCGGACGCGGCACGCCGGTGGTGCTCCTGCATGGGCTCGGTAGCAGGCGGGAGGACTGGCTCCCGACCGCGCGCCTGCTCGCGCGACACCACCGCGTGACCCTCGTGGATCTGCCGGGGCACGGCGTGGCCGCGATGCCCGAGCCGTTCTCGCTCGAGCGAGCGACCATCTCACTCGACCGGTCGCTCGCCGAGCTTCCCGAGGGCCCGATGATCCTGGTGGGCCATTCGCTCGGCGGGCTCATCGCGGCGAGCGCGGCGATCGCGCGGCCTGAGCGCATCCGCGGGCTCGTGCTGGTCGAGACCGCGCTTCGTCCCCAGCTCCCAGCCGAGCTGCGCGCCGAGTGGCTGGGCAAGCTCGAGCGCGAATATCAGGACGTGCTGCGCGGCGCTTACCTCGACTTCGGTCGCGACTCGGCGCAGGGCGAGACGCTCTACCGGCGGGTCGCCGTGCTCGAGCCGCGCATGGTCCAGCGCTGGATCCGTCTGGCGTGGAGCGCGGATCTCTCGGGAGCGACGACGCGTCTCACGGTGCCGGTGCTGGTCGTCCTGGCCGAGCGCTCGTGGGCGCACGACGAGCCGTGGTCTCGGGTCGCCCAGGCGCTGGGGCTCGTGGGCGTGCCGCATCTCGAGGCGGCGAGGCTTTCCGACTGCGGCCACTTCATCATGCTCGACCGCCCGGCCGAGCTGGCGCGCCTGATCGAGCGCTTCGCCGCCGGTCCCGCGGGCGAGCCGGTCGCGACGCGCTAGCGCGAACGCTTCCCCGCCGCCGGCGGGCGCATCCCGGGTGGCAGCAGTCCCTGCATCTGCACCGCGCGGAGCCGCTGGATCAGGGAGCTCTTCCCCTCGTAGCCCATGATGACCACGGGATCGCCGCCACCCCGTGGCACCACCACCAGCGTCGGGAACGAGTTCACGCGGAAGCGTCGCTGCAGAGAGTCCACGGCCGGCGCGTTACGACCCTCTTCCCGCATCCGGTCGAGCACCCTGACGGGAAGGAACGCCCGCTCGATCTCGCGCGCCGACTCGGGGTCGGCGAACACCTCGCGCTGCATGAGCTGGCAGGGTGGGCACCATTCGGCGGTGAAATCGTAGAGCACGGGCTTGCCAAGCTTGCGGGCCGCTGCCTCCGCGCCCGCGATCGGCTGCCAGCGGACCAGATCGGGCATCGTCGGCGGATGGCGCTCCTCGTACAGGCCGGTCCCTACGCGCGCGAGCAGCAGCAGGGCTCCCGCGATCAGGAGTGCGGTCGGCCGGGCGCGCGTCGACCCCGAGCGCGCGGCGCCGGGCTCAGCCGGAGGCATAGGAGAGCTCCCTGCGGTTGACCACAACGATCGCCAGCGCCAGGCACAGCACGACGGTCGACGCGTAGGCGAGGATCGCGTACCACGGCATCGGCGAGGCGGAGATGAGCCGCTGGAGATCGATCGTCGGCGTCAGGGCGCCGAGGATCTCGGCGCCCATGCGCTCGACCCAGACCCACCGCTTCACCGAACCCGCCATCTGAATGGCCCCGGCGCCCAGGTTCGCCATGAGGTAGATCCCCAGGTCGCCGAAGCCGCCGATCAGGCTCGAGCAGAACGCCAGCACGGCCGCGATCCCGAAGCTCTCGAAGATGCGTCCCGCGCCGAACATCAGCGCGTCCTGGGGCGAGGGCGAAGCGCCGCGCGCGGCCATGAGCCCGCAGGCGATGCCGAGCTGGAGCAGGCTGATCGCCGACCCCGCGAACGCCACGCCGAGCCACCTGCTCACGACGTACTCGGGCCGCCGCACCGGCCGCGCGCACAGCAGCTGGAGCACTCCGCTCGAGACATCCTGCCCGATCATGCCGGCGCCGAGGGCGAGGATGAGGCCCTGGCTGCCACCGAGGATCGCGAGCCCCGCGCCCGGCATGAAGGCCACTCCGAGGAGCGGCATCCCGGTCAGCATCGCGACGATCGCGATCCGCACCGGGCTCGAGAGTCGCTGCCGCCAGAGCGTGGTGACGAGCGTCAGGTTCACGCGGCGCCTCCGGGCGGCGGTTCCATGAACAAGCGTTCGAGCCGGCTCTCTTCGGGCGTCGCCTCCGAGACCGGGACGCCGGCGCCGATCAACGTCTGGAGCAGCCGCGCCGCGCCGGCGTCGTCGGCCACGGTGAAGCGCGCTTCCGGCGGATCCATGCCGCTCAGCGTCGCCCCGGCCGAAGCCGCCAGCGACTCCAGCTGTTCGCGCGTGACGCGGGCGCCGATCGCGCCGTCGGCCGCCCGCACGCGCAGCACGCGCGCGTGGGCCGCACCGGCCGCGACGGTCTCGATCGCCTCGACCCGCCCGGCCTTGACGAACGCGACCCGGTCGCATACCCGCTCCACCTGGTCGAGCTGGTGCGAGTTGAGGATGACCGTGACTTCCTTGCGCGCCAGCTCGGAGAGCAGACTCCTGAACAGCAGGACGCCCGCCGGGTCCACGCCCGAGGCCGGCTCGTCCAGGAACAGGTAGCGCGGCCGGCCGAGCATCGCTTGCGCGAGACCGAGCCGCTGCAGCATGCCGCGCGAGTAGCGGCGGATGGCGCGCTGACCCGCCTCGCCGCCGAGGCCAACACGCTCGAGCGCTTCATCCACCTCGGCGCCTCGCGAGGCGGCGGGCAGGCGGGCGAGCGCGTGATGGTAGGCGAGGAATCCATGCCCGCTCATCCAGCGGTCGAGGACCAGGCGCTCGGGCAGGTAGCCGGTCACCGCGCGGATAGCGAGATCGTCGGGGGCATGGCCGTCGATCGTGATGCGCCCCGAATCCGGCCGCAGGAGTCCGAGCAGGCAGCCGAGGAAGGTCGTCTTGCCGGCGCCATTGGGTCCGATGATGCCGAACGCCTCACCGGGCGCGATGGTGAGGGATACGTCGATCAGTGCGCGCACCCGTTCGCCCGCAAGCCCGCGGCGATAGGTCTTGGAGAGGCCTTCGACCTGGATGCCCGTCATCGGCGCATGGTGACAGACCGGTGCGGCGACGGCAAAACCCACGGGCGCCATGCTGGTGGACGCGGACCCTCCGCCGGAGGCGTCACGCGAATCGCGAGCATGCGTGAAGAATTCGTTTGACAGGCTATTGGGGGCCGATCGTCCACCTCCCGCGGACCCACCCGCCATCGTCCGCCAGGCCGCGCGTGGTGCCCGCCTGGGGACTGTCGCGTCCAAGCGCGCCAGAGTTCTGTCGTCGGGTCCTGTTGTGCAGCGTACGGGGCTCTACGAGCGTCGAAAACACGCATGATATGAATGAGCTGCGCCCCCGCGACTTAGCCCCCGCGGAGACACGTCCGTGCACATCGAGTCCCTGTCCCACCTGTCCGATTCGACCCTGGAGCTGGAGCTGGAGCATCTCGCCGCCACCGATCGCGGCACCACCGTC
>JBKJXJ010000548.1:0-5682 GCA_046716125.1 Candidatus Eiseniibacteriota bacterium | reverse complement strand
CCCGGCGCGGAGCGAAGCAGAGCCCTCCAGCCCATCCGTGAGCGATCCTAAGTCGATCGTTCGCGAAGGCTACGACCTCGCGTCGCACGCCTATCGCGGGGACGTGTTCGAGTTCGAGCGCTCGGGCTACGCGTACTGGCTCGGCCAGTTCGTGCCGCACCTGCGCATCGGTGCGCGCGTGCTCGATCTCGGTTGCGGCAACGGCGTCCCCGTGAGCCGCGAACTGGCGCCCAGGTTCGACGTGACCGGCGTGGATCTGTCGAGCGTTCAGATCGAGCGGGCGCGCGCGCTGGTTCCGTCGGCGCACTTCGTGTGTGCGGACATGAGCACGGTATCGTTCGCGGACGCCGAGTTCGAAGCGATCGTCGCGTTCTTCTCGATCATCAACCTCCCGGTCACTGAGCACCCGACGCTGATCCGGCGCATCGCGGGCTGGCTCGTTCCCGGCGGCCGCGTGCTCATGACCGTAGGGCGGTACCCCGGGACGAAGATCGAGCTCGATTTTCGCGGTGTGCCAGGTGCTGCGATGTACTGGAGTCACGCCGGCGTCGAAACCTATCGCGCGTGGTTCGAGCAGGCGGGGTTCGTCATCGAACGTGAAGGCGTCGAGCCCCGAAACGGAAATCCCGGATTCGCGATGTTGATCGCCCGCAAGGCAGGCTGAGGAGTTCCATGCGTTTCGACTACACCAGGTGGCGGGGTCCGAAGCCGGAAGACGCCGCGTTCATCCAGCAGCTCATGGAGATCTACCGCAACCTGCTGCTCCAGACCGGCGGGGACGCCGATGACGCCCTGCGCTGGATGGAGCGCTTCGGGGAGCAGTACGGATTCTTCAACGAGACGTTCGGCATCGCCGACTTCAAGAAGCTGCTCGAACAGACCGGCGAGGCCGAGCGCACGCCGGAGGGCTTCAAGGTCACCCCCAAAGGCGAGAAGCGCATCCGCCAGGACTCGCTCAACGAGATCTTCTCGACGCTCCAGGCGGGAGGGCCCGGCGACCACCGCACACCGGTTGCGGGCAAGGGGGGCGAGCGGCTCTCCGAGACCCGGCCCTACCGGTTCGGCGACAACCTCTCGGACCTCGATGCACTCGGCTCGGTCAGCCGTGCCGTGATGAACCACGGCATCGACGACCTGTCGATGACCGAGGACGACCTCCAGGTCTACGAGACCGAACACCTGTCCGCCTGCGCGACCGTGCTGATGGTGGACATCAGCCACAGCATGATCCTCTATGGCGAGGATCGGATCACGCCGGCTAAGAAGATCGCGCTCGCGCTCTCGCAGCTCATTCAGAGCCGCTACCCGCGCGACACCCTGGACGTGGTGCTGTTCGGCGACGAGGCCGTGCGCGTGCCGCTCCGGGATCTGATCAAGATCCAGGCCGGGCCGTATCACACGAACACGAAAGCCGGGCTTCAGCTCGCTCAGCGCGTGCTGGCGTCGCGCAAGGGCGTCAACAAGCAGATCTTCATGATCACCGACGGCAAGCCCTCGGCGATCCACGAGCACGGCCGGCTCTACAAGAATCCGTTCGGACTCGATCCCAAGATCGTGAACAAGACGCTCGAGGAGGCCGCGTACTGCCGGCGAAAGGGCGTCACGATCACCACCTTCATGCTGGCGACCGACTACCCGCTGCTGGACTTCGTGCGCAAGCTCACCGCGCTCAACCACGGCCGCATCTACGAGACCGACCCGAACAACATCGGCGCGTACGTGTTCCGCGACTTCGTGCGCAACCGCCGCAAGCGGCTTCACTGATGACGCTGCGCGGCGCAGCAGGCCCTACTTCAGCACGCTGACCAGGCTCGAATAGTCGTCGGTCCAGAGCGGGCTCCCGGTCGCGAGCCGCAGCCGCCGCCAGCGTTTGTCCCCGGTGAGCGGGCCGAGGTCCGCTTCGTCCCGCGCCAGCGCGGCCCAGGTGGAGATCTCCCTGCCGCTCGCCGCCGCTTCCTTCGAGGGCGCGCCGTCCACGCGGATCCGGTTTGCGAGACCCGATTCGCGGGCGATCCGGGCGACCACACGTTCCAGGTCGAAGTGCCGGTTGGAGAGATGCAGGGCGAGCACGCCGCCCGGCTTGATGTGCTCGAAGTATTGGTGGAACGCCTCGCGGGTCAGCAGGTGCACGGGGACGGCGTCCGAGGTGTAGGCGTCCAGCACCAGCAGATCGTAAAGGGTGGTGTCGGACGCGAGGCTCAGCCGCGCGTCTCCGAGCAGCATCCGGGGCGTGACCGCCGATCCCCCGAGGTAACAGAACCAGTCGCTGTTGGACGCGATCCGCACCACGGTGGGATCGATCTCGAAATAGGTCCAGCTCTGGCCCGGCTCCGCGTAAGCGCTCAATGCGCCGGTGCCGAGCCCGACCACGCCGACGCTCGCGGCGCGAGGGGCGCGGCCGAACGTCGCGAACATCTGACCGGCGGGGCCGGACCGATGGTAATAGCTGAGCGGTTCGTCGCACCGGTTCGGCTCGACCCATTGCCTGCCGTGCAGCGTCGTCCCATGCACCAGCTGGTGCATGAGGCCCTCCTGTGTCTCCACCGTCAGCACGCGGTGGATGCCGAAGAAGCTGCGCTCGGCGTGCAGCGTCAGGCGCTCCGCGTCGGTCGCGAGGGGTGACAGCAGCATGAGCCCGGCGAGGGACAGGCCGAATCGCACGGGGCGCCTCCGCAGCGCGAACAACGGGAAGCACACGAGCGCCGCGAAGACGATGTACTCGGCCCTGAGCCAGCTGTGCCCGAACGCGCGCACCAGCAGGATGACCGCGATCACGCTCGCGGTAAAGGTCAGGGCGACGACGATGTCCCGCCCGAACGATCCCGGCGGGAGGAGGTCCCGGACTTTGAGCGCTCCACCCTTCGGGACCGGTTTCGAGTCGGCGCGCGAAGCCGACCGCGATGCCCACGCCGGGGCCAGCATGCACGCGAGCGCGAGGACGAGCGGGTACTCGGCGACCGAGTCGAAGGCCAGCGGCGCCACCAGCGCGTTGAACGCACCGCCCAGCGCACCGCCCGCCGCCACCCACACGTAGAACTCCGTGAGGTGGGCGACGCCGGGACGTCGGCCGGCCAGGACGCCGTGGCAGGTCAGGCCGAGGGTGAACAGCGCGAGCAGGTGGAGCCCGGCCACGAACCACAAGGGCTCCGATGCGTGGGAGACGAGCACGATGAGGACGCCGAGCACCGAGAACACCTGGAGCCGCGAGAGCAAGGCGGCCGGGATCAGCGGTCGCCCCGCGAACGCCAAGATGAACGTCAGGAGGTAGACCGCCAGGGGAACGATCCAGAGCAGCGGCACCGCGACGAGATCCATGGACAGGTGGGTCGTGGCCCCGAGCATCAGGCTCGAGGGCGCGAACGCGAGCACGAGCCAGTGCAGGCGGCGCCGCATGCTGATGTGGTCTTCAGAACGTGACGGGTCGGGCGCGGGGGGCGCGGCGGTTCCGCCCTCCGCGGCGCCCCGCGTCGCGATCCCGCGCCGCGCGATCAGCGCGCACGCCACGATCATGACCAGCAGCACGAGATACCCGGCGGTCCAGCCGCGGGACTGCTGCCGCAATGTCCAGTTCGGCTCGAGCAGGAAGGGATAAGCGAGCAGGCCCAGCATGCTGCCGACGTTGCTCGCCGCGTACAGGAAATAGGGATCGCGCGCGTGCGCGTGCCCGGTGTGCGCGAACCACCGTTGCAGCAGCGGCCCGGTGGTGGAAAGCATCAGGAACGGCAACGCGACGCTCGAGGCCATCGTCACCAGCAGCCACAGCACCGGGTCACCGCCCGGGGGCGGCGTCTGATCCGGGCGCAGCCGCAGCGGCAGCACGCAGAGCGCGGCGAGCAGCAGCGCGAGGTGAAGGACCCACCAGCGCGGCCCGCGGCGACTCATCACGTGCGCGTAGCCGTACCCCGCGAGCAGCGTCACCTGATAGCAGACCATGACGGTGTTCCACACCGACGGGGAGCCTCCGAGCAGCGGGAGCACCATGCGCCCGTACATCGGCTGCACCGCGAACATCAGCGCGGCGGACACGAACAGGGTCAGCGAGAAGAGCAGAAGCATCGGGATCTCCGGGGGCGCGGGGCCCCTCCAGCCCATCCACATGTAGATCGGCTCGAACGCGCCGTCGCTGAACGACGGATCGCCGCACGCCATCGCGCCGCGGCCCCCTCGGCCGCGGCTCCGTGCCGGCAGGGGGATCCCGCCCAGCGACTGGGTGGCGGGGCACAGCCGGGCCCGGAGGTGGTTCCCGCCAGGCCTCCCGCACGTGGCGTGGCCTGATCTTGCGGCCGGCGCGGGAGCCGTCCCGGTGGCGCGGGGGTTGCTTTGCATCATGCATGTGCAGTACGGGAGGGACGCAGGGGACATGAGTTCACGACATCCGAATGAGGGCCACGCCGTGCCGATCCGACCGCGCGGTCGCGCCGCTGCTCCGCTTGCGCGCCGGGTCCTCGCCATGGCGTTCGCGGTCGCCCTGGGCGGTGCGGCGTTCCGCCCCGATGCCGCCGAGGGGGGCGGTGTCACGGTCACCCCGACCACGGGCCTCGTCACGACAGAGGCGGGCGGGACCGCGCAGTTCACCGTCGTGCTCCAGACCCAGCCGACCGACGATGTCTCGATCGCACTCTCCACCTCGGATGCGACCGAGGGCACGATCTCGACGGGAAGCCTGAAGTTCACCGCCACCGACTGGGACACGCCGCAGACCGTCACGATCACGGGCGTGGACGATCCGCTCGACGACGGCAACATCGCCTACTCGATCGTGACCGCCGCGACCAGCAGCCTCGATGCGAGCTACAACGGCATCGATCCCTATGACGTCGGTGTGACGAACACCGACAACGACGCCGCCGGGATCACGTTGAACCCGACCTCGGGCCTGGTCACCACCGAGGCTGGCGGCACCGCCCAGTTCACCGTGGTGCTGACCAGCCAGCCGACCGCCGGCGTCAGCGTCGGGCTCTCGAGCTCGGACCTCACGGAAGGCACGGTCGCGCCGGCCGGCATCACGTTCACCACCGGCAACTGGAACGTGGCGCAGACCGTCACGGTGACCGGAGTGGATGACGTCCTGGTGGACGGCGCCGTCGGATACACCATCGTGACGGCGGCCGCCACGAGCGGCGATCCCGGCTACAGCGGCCTGGATCCGGCCAACGTCTCGGTGACGAACAGCGACAACGACGTGCCGGGGATCACCGTCACGCCCACCTCCGGCCTGACGACGACCGAGGCGGGAGGGACCGCCCAGTTCACCGTCGTGCTGACCACCCAGCCCGCGGCCAACGTCACGGTCGCGATCTCCAGCTCCGATCTCACGGAAGGCACCGTGAGCATCGCGAGCCTGAACTTCACCGCCGGCAACTGGAACAATCCCCATTCAGTGACGGTGACCGGAGTGGACGACGCCGTGGATGATGGCAACATCGCCTACACGGTCGTGACCGCCGCCGCGGTGAGCAGCGATCCCGACTACAGCGGGATCGATCCGGCGAACGTCTCGGTGAGCAACACCGACAACGATGCCGTGGGGATCGCCCTCAGCCGGACGTCCGGCTTGGTCACGACGGAGGCCGGGGTGACGGACCAGTTCACGATCGTCCTCCAGAGCCAGCCGACGGCGAACGTCAGCATCGGTCTCTCCAGCTCGGACCTCACGGAAGGCACCGTCGCGCCGGCCAGCGT
>JBKJXJ010000547.1:0-7177 GCA_046716125.1 Candidatus Eiseniibacteriota bacterium | reverse complement strand
GCTCTGGGTCTCGGCGCTCGGGCTGATCGCGCTTGGCTGGGCGCGGCTGTGGCGGGGGTGAGGGGGTGAGGGGGTGCGGGGTGTGCGAAGGTCCTTCGAACCTGCCGCGCCGCCATGGGCCCCACCGCGACTTTGCTGGTGGTAGTAGGAGTGTTGCCGGACGTCGTCGATGTGTCGGCCGCGACACAGCGAGTGATGATGGCCGACCTGTACATGCTCGTAATCACGGTTGGTCGCGAACGGACGCGGTCCGAATACGCCCAGTTACTTGGTGCCGGGAGTTTCCGGCTCACGGGAGTAATCCCGACAAGCGTTGTGGATAGCGTTATCGAAGCGCAGCCTGCATAAGGCTTCGAGTGCTTTCGTGGTGGCCGGCAGCGGCACGACGGCTTCTCAAGCCGCTCGTGTGACCCGGATGTCGGCCTCGAGTCCCGCCGCCTCGAGAAGCCGGAGCACTCGGTCGATCGTTACCTTCTGCAGGCTCCCGGACAGGATGCCGGTAACCGCGCTGCGAGGCAGTCCGGAACGCGCCGCCAGTTCCGCGTGGGTGAAACGACGGCGCTCTACCTCCTGGAAGATCGCAGCGATCAGCCGAGCCTTCACGACGGCCTCGAGCCCTCGTCCCTTCGGAATCGCGAGCTGCCTTGCCAACCGCGTGGCAGACGTCCGCCTCTTCATGACATGACCTCCTTCAATCGAGCCTTTGCCAACGCCAGATTCCTGGCCGGCGTAGCCCGCGTCGACTTCTTGAAGGCATGGAAGACGTGAACTGCGTCACGTCGGACCAGCGCATACACGACCCGATACCGCCCCGAGCGGTCCTTGAGACGCAGCTCGTGCACACCGCGACCGATACCCGGCATCGGGCGCGAGAGAGGCATGGAAAGCGCCAACCCGGCGTCGAGCCTTGCCAACGCATCAGCAAGATCCCCCCGGATCTCCTCAGGGAAGGTCGCGATCTCCCGCTGGCACGCCCTCAAGATGATGATCACGACGCATTGTCTCACTTAAGAGACATGCCGTCCAATGCGTGCCGGGGTGGGTGATCCTCGGCCCGGCAGCCCGTTCGATCGCCATCGATGGAGTGAGCGATGAACGCCGCGACGGCGGCCCAGGGGCGCCCTTGTTGGGAGTCCGGGGAGCCCTCCGCTTGCAGCTAAGTTGGTGCGCCGCCTTGGAATCGAACCAAGAACCTACTGATTAAGAGTCAGTTGCTCTGCCAATTGAGCTAGCGGCGCACACCGGCGCGCGCCGACAGGCGCACGGTCGAAGAGCCGGGCTAATCTACGGAGGTCGCGGGGGACCGTCAAGGCGCATCGCCGCGCTGACTACGGCCCCGCGCTCAGCCCCCGAAGATACTTGCGGACCGCCGCGCCTTCGCGGTCCCTCAGCCGGTCGCAGTCGCCGACCTGCTCGCCGACTTGCTCGAGCCGCTTCGCGGTGCCCGAGACGGCGCGTGAGGGATCCAGGAGGAACTCGCGGGCCCTGGCCAGACGATCCGGCGAGCACCCGCTCCCCAGCGAGGCCGCGCGGGGCTGGAAGGCCCGCGGAACCTTTGACTTGAAGAATCCATAGCGCTCGACCATCCACGCCAGCACGCGGTCGGGCGCGGCATCCGCCCCGCGGGGCGGATCGCACCCCTGTGCTATCCTGCGCACCATTTTTCGACCCGGGATCACACTCAGGGAGGGGATTGGGCGTGGCGGAGCGAGCGCTGGCGCGGCCACCGGCCGAACTGCTGATGCGGTACTGGCTGCCGGTCCTGCTCTATCTGGGGACGGTGCAGATTCTGGGCGCTCAGCCGGACCTCCAGGTGCCGATGCTGTTCCCCAATGTCGACAAGGTGGTCCACGTGCTGGAGTATCTCGGCATCGGGGTACTTCTGGCGCGGGCGATCCGCGCGAGCGTCCGTGTGCCCGTCCCGATCCGGACGGCACTCCTCGCGGTGAGCCTGGGGCTCGGCATGGGAGTCGCGGATGAGTTCATCCAGTCGTTCGTGCCGGGCCGCATGTCGAGCGTGAACGACCTGCTGGCCGACCTGACCGGGCTGCTCATCGGCCAGGTCATCTTCCTCCTCGTGGTTCGCGACTAGAGGGCGGCGATGGCGCTCAAGCATCAGGCTCCGCGCGGCACCCGCGACCTCCTTCCGGGCGAGATCGAGCGCTGGCAGTGGGCGGAGGCGCGCGCGCGCGACGTCCTCGAGCATTACGGCTATCGCGAGATCCGCACCCCGATCTTCGAGGAGTACGAGCTGTTCGCCCGCACCTCGGGCGAGGCGAGCGATGTGGTCCAGAAGGAGATGTACCGCTTCACCGATCTCGGCGAGCGCTCCCTCGCGCTGCGCCCCGAGGGCACCGCGAGTGTCTGCCGCGCCTACCTCCAGCACGGCATGGCGTCCCAGGGCCGCATCCACCGGCTCTGGTACATGGGGCCGATGTTCCGCTACGGGCGCCCGCAGAAGGGGCGCTACCGCCAGTTCTGGCAGGTCGGCGCCGAGATCATCGGCACATCCGCACCGGGCGCCGACGTCGAGATGATCGCATTATTCGTGGACCTGTTCGACGCCTGGGGATTCAAGGACCTCTCGGTGGCGATCAACAGTCTCGGCACGCCCGAGACGCGCGAGCGCTACGCCGAGCGGCTGCGCGCGTGGCTGGCGCCGGCGCGCGATCGGCTCGGCGACGACTCGCGTCAGCGGCTCGAGACCAACCCGCTGCGCATCCTGGACACCAAGGACCCCGAGGAGCTGAAGCTCCTGGGCGGCGAAGGGGGTCTGGGACCCCTGCCGCACCTCACCGATCTGCTCGACGACGAGAGCCGCGATCACTTCACGGCGGTCCGGGCAGGGCTCACCGGGCTCGGCATCGCCCACGAGCTGGACCACGGGCTGGTGCGCGGCCTCGACTACTACACGCGCACCGCGTTCGAGGTCCACGATCGCTCGCTCGGCGCCCAGAGCGCGCTCGGCGGCGGCGGACGCTACGATGGGCTGATCGAGGCGCTGGGCGGGCCTCCGACCCCTGGCGTCGGGTTCTCGATCGGGCTCGACCGCGTGCTGCTCATGGTCGAGGAGAAGGGCTTCGCACCCGAGCCCAGCGAGGGCGGCGTCTACATCGTGGCGATGGAGGGCACGCGCCTCGCCGCCCCGATGCTGGCGCGGGCGCTGCGTCAGGTGTACACCGTGGACTACGATCTCGAGGCGCGCGGGATGAACGCGCAGATGAAGGCGGCCGACAAGAGCGGCGCGCGCGTCATGATGCTCCTCGGCGACGAGGAATGGGAACGCGGGGAGGTCGTCTTGAAGGAGTTGAAGACCGGCGCCCAGCAGACCGTGCAGCTCGAGGGCATCGTCGAGGCGCTCGATCGCATGCTGCTCGGTGAAGTCGATGCATCGGAGGCCGAGTGACCGAGACCGGCACCACCGGCGTGGGCGTCACGCTCGAAGGGCTCGGCGACTGGCGACGCACCCATACGTGCGGCGAGCTGACCCGCGCCGACGCCAACGCCCCCACGGACTCCAAAGCCACCCTCATGGGCTGGGTCCATCGCGTGCGCGACCATGGCGGCGTGCTGTTCGTGGACCTGCGCGACCGCTACGGGCTGACCCAGGTCGTGTTCCGGCCCGAGAACTGCGGCGCCGACGTGATGGAGCGCGCCGGCCAGGTCGGCAACGAGTGGGTGATCGCCGCGCGCGGTCCGGTGGCCATGCGCCCGCGCGAGTCGGTGAACGCCGAGATGCCGACCGGCGAGGTCGAGCTCGAGGCGCGAGAGATCCGGATCCTGGCCGCGTCGGCGCCGTTGCCGTTCCAGGTGAACGAGGAGATGCACCTCGCCAATGAGGATCTCCGGCTGCGCTACCGCTACCTCGATCTCAGGCGGCCCGAGCTGGCCGCGATGCTGGCGCTCCGCCACCGCGCGGGCCAGGCGGCGCGGAAGTTCCTCTCCGGCGACCAGTTCCTCGAGATCGAGACCCCGGTGCTGGTCAAGCCCACGCCCGAGGGTGCCCGCGACTACGTCGTGCCGAGCCGGGTGCATCCCGGCAAGTTCTACGCGCTCCCCCAGTCGCCGCAACTCTACAAGCAGACGCTCATGATCGCGGGCTGCGACCGCTACTTCCAGTTCGCGCGCTGCCTGCGCGACGAGGACCTGCGCGCCGACCGCCAGCCCGAGCACACCCAGATCGACCTGGAGCTCTCGTTCGTGACCGAGGAGGAGGTGTTCGTCGCCGTCGAGGGTCTGATGTCGGCGCTGTGGCGCGAGTGCCTCGGCGTCGAGCTCAAGACCCCGTTCCCGCGTCTCACCTTCCGCGAGTCCATGATGCGCTTCGGCACCGACAAGCCGGACGTGCGCTTCGGCCTCGAGTTCGTGGACGTGACCGCGATCTGCGCCCGATCGCCACGCCGGGTCGTGGCCGGAGGCGCCCAGGCTGAAGGCGGCGTGGGTGTCGCGATGGTGCTGCCGGGCGGCGCCGAGATCTCCGGCACCCAGCTCAGGAAGTATGAGGACGTGGTCAAGGAAGCGGGCGGCGGCGGGCTCACGTTCTTCAAGGTGCAGGACGCCGACCGCGAGAAGCAGCAGGTCATCTTCCCGGGCGAGCTGCTCGACGAGTTCCTGCGCGAGGTGAAAGCGCAGCAGGGCGACGCGGTCGTGTTCACCTCGGGTCCGTGGGAGCGCACGCTCAAGGCGCTGGGAGTCCTGCGCTCACAACTCGGTCAGCCGCTGCTCAAGGGCAAGGACGACGAGTGGCGGTTCCTGTGGGTGCGCGAGTTCCCGCTGTTCGAGTACGAGCCCGACGCCAAGCGCTGGTCGCCGCGCCACCACATGTTCACCATGCCGAACCCCGAGCATATGGAGTTCCTCGAGAGCGACCCCGGCAAGGTGCACGCCCAGCTCTACGACCTGGTGCTGAACGGCACCGAGCTGGGCTCGGGCTCGATCCGCATCCACCGCACCGACATCCAGGAGCGGGTGATGAACGTGATCGGGCTCTCGCGTGAGGAGGCCTACCGCAAGTTCGGGTTCCTGCTCGAGGCCTACCAGTTCGCCTCGCCGCCGCACGGTGGCATCGGTCTCGGCTTCGACCGCATCGTCATGCTGATGGGCCATTGCGAGAGCCTGCGCGAGGTGATCGCGTTCCCCAAGAGCGCGAGTGCCGCGAGCCTGATGGACGGCTCGCCTTCCGAGGTCGAGCCCGAGCAGCTGAAGGAGCTGAGGATCAAAGTCGATCCCTAGCTGGTGACCCCGATCCGATGGCGCTTCGGCCCGGCCTCAGCCCCGCTGGCCCGTGTCCTTCGGCCGTCCCAGGAGACTTCCCCGATGCGTCGCGACGAGGAACAACCCGACGCCCACGGCCGCGAGCAGATTCGCCGCGGCGACCGGGATCACGCCGAGCCGGTCGATCACGCCCGGGATCGCGACCGATGCGCCGATCCAGAACGCGCTCTCGATGATGACGAACACCAGGCCGATCACGAGGAGCGGATGCTTCGAACGGATCTCGGCCTGGTGGGTGATGTAGGCGATGCCGAGCCCGAGCAGGCTGAAGGCGACCAGGTGGAGCGCCGAGTACTTGGCAACCGCCGCCATGGACACGGTGACGACGGACGTGGCCGACGCGCCGTCGAACAGCACGCTCCCCAGGAGGGATGGGGTGAAGAGCGCCTGCCCGCGGGTGATGACATCGAACAGGAGGAAGAAGAGCATCACGATGCCGCCGCCGAGGCCGCCGATGTAAATGGCGTCGTAGGCCAGGTCGAGGCCCGTGTGCCGGGTTCTGGGTTGGCTCGCCGCGATGTCCATGGTCGTTTCCTCCAGGATTGGGCAGCCCGTATGAAGTGATTCTAACGGCGGCCCGTCTCTCGATGCCACCGCCATCTTCGGGGGCGTGTAGAGTCCCTGACATGACTCCCCGGGCCGCAACCCTGGTCTACGCCGGCGTCCTGACCATCGCCATCCTCGTGCGGTGCGTGCTCCTTTTCGCCGTGCCCCCCGGACACACCGTGGTGCGGCGGATCGAGGGGATGAATGACGAGCCGGCGCACTTCAACTACGTGCGCCACCTGGTTGAGCACCGGTCGCTCGCGGTCCAGACCCGTCACGTCCGCGAGCCGGGCGCCTTCGAGCGCGGGGACTTCGAGTACTACCAGCCGCCGCTCTACTACCTGCTCTGCGCACCGCTCCTTGCCATCGCGGGCGAGCCGCTCGGTTTCTATGCGTGCCGGTGCGTGTCGTTCGCGTGCGGGCTGGTGTCGCTGCTCGTCCTCGCCCGCATCCTCGTCCGGCTCGAATGCCCGCGCTCGTGCGTGCGACTCGGGGTCGCATTCCTCGCGCTCCTGCCCACCCATGCCTACTTCTCGGCGATGGTGTCGAACGACTCCATGACCTGGCTCATCTCACTGCTCATCGTCCACGAGATGCTGGTGCTGCTCGACGACGCGCGAGCCGGCGGGGCAGCCCGCGATTCCCGGCGACACGCGTGGATCGGTGTCCTTCTCGCGGCGGGCATCCTCACCAAGAGCACGGTCGGGGTCGCCATCCCTCTCGTCCTGTTCGTGTACGGCTACGTGGCCTGGCGCACACGGAGCGCCGGAATTCTCTGGGGCCTCGTGATCGCGCTCGGCATCCCGGTGGTGCTGGCCGGCCCGTGGTACGCGCGCAACCTGACGGTCTACGGGTCGCCGCTTCCGCTCCATGTCGGATTCGGGCCCGACGACATGGGCCCGGCAACCTTCGACCGCGTCTACCACACCATCGGCTCGACGATGCGGTACTTCTGGTTCCCGATGGGACACATCCCGCAGGTGCCGTCGGTGACGTTCGTTCGCTCGGTCGGCGGGGTGCTGCTGCTGATCCACGCCGCGATCGCGATCTGGTATTTCCGACGACCCGCGACCTGGCACGTGCGCAACCTCTCCCTCTGGCTCTTCCTGGCGGTGACGCTCGCCGGCTACCTCAGGCTCACCATCCAGTGGGGCGAAGCGGAGGCGCGATTCCTGTTCCCGGCCCTGGCGGCGATCGTGTTCCTGTTCGTCCAGCCGGTGTTCGCCCTCTGCGCGCGATGGAAGTCGGGGGAGGCGATCGCCTGGGCATGGCTCTGTCTCGTTGCCATCCACCCCTGGGTGCTATTGGCGTTCGCCTGAGGCCTTCGCGCCGGTCCGCAGCCGCTTCAGCTCCGCCT
>JBKJXJ010000546.1:0-9147 GCA_046716125.1 Candidatus Eiseniibacteriota bacterium | reverse complement strand
ATCTTGCGAAAGGCCTACTTCATCTCGGCCTCCCCCGCCTCGCGCGCGAAGCCGAGCACCTCGTAGAGATCGCGTCGCGCCAAGCTACGTGGCGCTCCCCGCCGCCGCGCGCGCCACGACGACACGGGCGGCACGCAGCGCGCGCGCCCCGCGCCGGTAGCCCTTCTGGACCACCTGGAGGACCGTCCCAGGCGCCGCGCCTTCCGGGGCGTCCAGCTCGAGCAGCGCGTCGTGGAACGCGGGATCGAACGTCTGCCCGAGCGGATCCTCCACCGTGACCCCGACGCGAGCCAGGTACTCGCGGGTCCGCTGCGCGACCAGGGCGACGCCCTGGATCCACGAGGTGTCGATCAGCGACGGATCGGCCGCGGAGAGCGCACGCTCGAGATCATCGAGAACGGCGACCAGCTCGAACAACACGCCTTCTTCGGCGAGACGGCGGCCCTCCTCCGAGTCGCGCGCGACCCGGCGACGGAAGTTCTGCAGCTCGGCTTCCGCCCTCAGCCAGCGGTCCTTGTAGTCGGGCTCGGCCTCGGCCGGCGGCGTCGCGGGCGTGACCGTCGGGACGACCGGCGCTCCCACCGCGCCGCCCTGATCCTCCCAGAGGTTCACGGCCTCGGGCTCGACGGCGGCCGGATCGGACTCGCGCGCGGCATCCTCCCGCCGGGGCGCACCGGAGGCACGGGTCTCGTCGTCCATGGGATTCCGACGTTCGGCGGGCACGGGTGGGAGTCCGGTGCGACCCGACTTACAGCAGTTCGGCGACGCGACGGCCGACGGCGTCGACGATCGAGAAGGCGCGCGCGTAGTCCATCCGGAGCGGACCCAGCACGCCGATCGCCGCCCGGACCGAACCCGGCAGCGGATAGCTCACCAGGCTGCAGCGCGCCAGAGCCAGATCCTCATCGAGGCCGACGCGCGCCGCCGAATGACCCTCGAGCCCGTCCATCATGAGCCGGTCGAGCGGCGGACCATTCTCGATCACGCGCAGGAGCGGTCCCAACCGCGGGCCTCCCGCGAACTCGGGCTGCTCCGCGATATGGCCGGCGCCGGCACTGAACCTCGCGGCCTGGACCGGCGGGGCCCAGCGCTCCGCGACCGCGTGCGCCACCAGGCGCACAGCGCTGCTGCGCACCAGCTCGGGATCGGCGCCCAGACGCTCGCGCACTTCGGCCAGGTCGCGGCCGATCAGACGTTCGCGCAGCACCCCCTCCACCTCCTGGAGCTCATCGCGGTCGAGCGGACTGTCCAGCTCGAGCACCAGCGTGCGGACGGCGCCGCCGCCGAGCCCGAGGACCAGCAGGGCGCGTCGCGCATCCAGTGGCTCCAGCTCGAGGCTCGCCAGGCGCTCGTGCTCGAGCGAGCTCGTGAGCGCCAGCCCCATCTGGTGCGTGAGCGACGACAGCAGCCGGGAGGCCTCGCTCAACAGGTGCTCGACGTCGTGGGCCGACCGCCGCAGCGTCTCGTCGATCTGCGCCACCACGTCGGGCGCGAGCGGCGCCGGGGTGACCAGGTGGCGGACCAGGTAGTCGTATCCGCTCTCGCTCGGCACGCGGCCGGCCGACGCATGGGAGCGGGCGAGCAACCCGAGCGATTCCAGCTCGGCCAGGGCGCCGCGGATGCTGGCCGGGGACAGCGGGATGCGGGCCTGATGGGCGATCGCCTCGGACCCCACCGGGCGGGCGCTGCCGCCGTGGAGGGTCACCAGAGCGACGAACACGTCACGCTGTCGATGGGTGAGTTCGGGATCCTCGCGGCTGACGACGCCGGGGAACGCAGGATGGGACATGGAGTCAGGTTACGGAGGCGGTCGCGGGACTGTCAAATGGAACGCCGCGCCCGAACGCGTCGTTCCGCCCCGATCCCGAAGTCTCGAGCCGTCCGGGTCGGTCCGCCGACGCCATGACCCACGCGATCACCTCGTCGGCCACGAACCGGTGCCGCCGCCCGATGCGCACGCCGTCCGCCGTAGGATCGAGACGCCCGGTGGCGAGTCCGGCGCGGAACGCGGCACCGTAGCGCGCCATGACTTCGCGCCAGCGGATGGGCGCGTGGTCGGCGGCGCTCACGCCGCGCGAGAGCCTCAAGCCCAGCATGACGATCTCGTCGGTGCGCGAGCGTTCGCTCTCGGCCTCCCGCTCGTCCCACGGGCGTCCGGATTCGAGGCAGGCCGCCCAGCGCTCGGTCGCGTAGTGGTTGCCGTAGCGGACGCCACGCCACAGACCGTGCGCCGAAGGCCCGAGTCCCAGGTAGTCGCGGCGCAGCCAGTACACCAGGTTGTGCCTCGCCTCGGCTCCGGGCCTGCAGAAGTTGGAGGTCTCGTAGCATCCGTGGCCGGCCGCGGCGAGCCGCGCGGTGAGGGCCTCGTAAAGATCGGCCTGCTCGTCCGCACCCGGCAGATCCAGACGGCCGCCCAGCACATCGTCCCCCATCGGCGTGCCCGCCTCGGGGATGAAGCAGTAGGCCGAGAGGTGTTCGGGATCCAGTGCGAGGGCGCGCTCGACCGTCGCGGCGAATCGCTCCGCCGTGTGGCCCGGGAAGCCGAACATGAGGTCGAGCGAGAGCCGTCGGAAACCGTGCGTGCGGGCCAGCGCGATCGCCTCGCCCGGCCGGTCCGCGTCGTGGATGCGACCGAGACGCTCGAGCTCGTCGGGATGGAAGCTCTGCGCGCCGAACGAGAGGCGGTTGACGCCCGCGGCGCTCCACGCGTCAAGCAGTGCGGGGCGGACCGATTCCGGATTGGCCTCCAGGGTGATCTCGGCGTCGGACGCGATGGTGAAGTGCGAGCGCAGCATGGCGACCAGCCGCGCGAAGTGCCTGGCCGAGAGCGCCGAGGGTGTCCCGCCGCCGAAGAACACCGAGGTGAAGGGGGTATGCGGCGGCACCTGAGACGTCGGGGGCGCGCCGCGCGATCTCCATCTCCATGCCGCCGAGGTAGCGGTCGAGCGCGCGCGCGGACAGCGCCCCGCTCGAGAAGTCGCAGTAGGTGCAGCGGACGGCGCAGAACGGCACGTGGACGTAGAGACCCAGCCGCGCCGCGGCGGACGATGCGGGCGCCGGCCCGTCGAGCGGAGCCGTACCGGACGACGAAGGGTTCAACGGATGGGACTCAGGATCCGATTCCATCGCGGCCAGTTCTTCTCACCATCCCAGGACCAGTAAAGGAACATCGCCCGACCCTTGACCAGGTCCATGTCGAGCGAGCCCCAGTAGCGGCTGTCATTCGAGTTGTCGCGGTTGTCCCCCATCATGAACAGCTCCCGGGGCGGCACGGTGTAGGGCCCGTAGTTGTCGCGGTACTCGTATCCGGCGGGCTTCACCGAGGGATCGGAGTGGACCGCGTAGGGCTCCTTGAGGGTCGTACCGTTCACCACGACCTGCTTGTTCCGGATCTCGAGGGTCTCGCCGCCGGTCGCGACGCAGCGCTTGATGAAGTCCTTGCTGGGATCCTGCGGAAACTGGAACACGATGACATCCCCGCGCCGCGGCTGGCGCAGGCCGGGCAGGCGCATGTGCGTGAACGGGATCTTGGGCCCGTACTCGAACTTGTTGACGAACAGGAAATCGCCGACCAGCAGCGTGTCCTTCATGGACTCCGAAGGAATCCGGAACGCCTGGATGACGAACGCGCGCAGGAACAACGTGATGATGAGTGCCCACAGCGCCGCTTCGACGTATTCGCGAATGATGGAACGTGGCTTGCTCGAGATGGAACCGGACTTGCTCGACATGGATCTCCTCGGTCAGCGCTCGACCTTGAGCACCGCCAGGAAGGCCTCCTGGGGTATCTCGACGGTCCCGATCTGTTTCATACGCCGCTTCCCCTCTTTCTGTTTCTCGAGCAGTTTCCGCTTGCGCGTGATGTCGCCACCATAACACTTGGCGGTCACATTCTTGCGGATCGCCCCCAGGGTTTCGCGCGCGATGATCTTGCTCCCGATGGCGGCCTGGATCGCGACCTGGAACATCTGCTTGTGGATGAGCTGCTTGAGCTTGGCGCACAGGTCACGACCCCATTCGAAGGCTTTGTCGCGGTGCACGATGCACGAGAGCGCGTCCACGGTCTCGTCGTTCAGGAGGATGTCAAGTTTCACCATGTCGCCTTCGCGGTAGCCGTCATACTCGTAGTCCAGGGAGGCGTAGCCGCGGGTGACCGATTTCAGGCGGTCGTAGAAGTCGAGCACGATCTCGGCCAGCGGCAGCCGGTAGGCGATGCGGACCCGTTTCTCCTCGAGGTAGTCCGTGCTCACGAAGATGCCGCGGCGGTCCTGGCAGAGCTTCATGATGTTGCCCATGTACTCGGTGGGCGTCAGGACGTGCGCGAGCACGTAGGGCTCCTCGATCACGGCGATCGTGTTGGCCGGCGGCAGCTGGCTGGGATTGTCCACGACCATGAGCTCGCCGTCCTCGAGCAGCACGCGGAACTCCACGCTCGGCGTGGTGGCGATGATCTCGATCTGATATTCGCGACGCAGCCGCTCCTGCACGATCTCCATATGGAGCAGGCCGAGGAATCCGCAGCGGAATCCGAACCCCAGCGCGACCGACGTCTCGGGCTGGTAGACCAGCGAGGCGTCGTTGAGCTGCAGCTTGGCCAGCGCCTCCTTGAGTTCGTCGTACTGCTCGGACTCGATCGGGAAGAGCCCCGAGAACACCATCGGCTTGACCTCGCGGAACCCCGGCAGCGCGGCGAGGTCCTCGATCTCCGCGGCGCCGATCGTGTCCCCGACGCGCGCCTCGGCCACGGTCTTGACCCCGGCCACGACGTAGCCCACCTGCCCGGCGTGAAGGACTTCCTGGGGCTCGAGGCGCAGGCGCAGCCGCCCGACCTCGGTCACCTCGTAGCGGCGGCCGGTCGAGAGGAAGCGGATCGCATCGCCGGAGCGGATCGCGCCGTCCACCACACGTACGAGCGCGACCACGCCACGGTACTGATCGAACCTGGAATCGAAGATGAGCGCGCGGAGCGGTGCGTCCGGGTTCCCCCTGGGCGCGGGGATGTCGGCGATCACCTGCTCGAGCAGGTCCTCGACGCCGAGCCCGCTCTTGGCGCTGATCCTGAGCACCCGCTCGGCCGCGAGCCCGGTGACGTGCTCGATCTCGAGGGCCGTGTCGTCCGGCCGGGCGACCGGCAGGTCCACCTTGTTGATCGCGCCCACGACGACCAGCCCCTGCTCGCGCGCGAGCAGCCAGTTGGACAGGGTCTGAGCCTCGATCCCCTGCGAGGCGTCCACCACCAGCACCGCCCCCTCGCACGCCGCGAGGCTGCGCGACACCTCGTAGGTGAAATCCACGTGGCCCGGGGTGTCGATGAGGTTGAGCTGATAGGTCCTGCCGTCGCGGGAGCGGAAGTCCATCGCAATCGCGTGCGACTTGATCGTGATGCCCTTCTCGCGCTCGAGGTCCATGTCGTCCAGGACCTGCGCCTTCATCTGCTGCGGCGACAACGTATGCGTGATCTCGAGCAGCCGGTCCGCGAGCGTGCTCTTGCCGTGGTCGATGTGCGCCACGATGCAGAAGTTTCGGATGTGGTCGAGTCTGGGATCGCTCAAAAGGCCCACCGGATCTGAAGTCGCGCCCCGGGGACACCGGTCCCGCCGGGCAGCGCCGGATCGAATTGAAGGTTGATGTCGAAGTTCTTGAAGTGCGCGTCGACGTAAGCGTCGATCAGGGCGTAGAGCACCACGCCTCCGAGCAGCCAGCGCCGGTTGACCGACGTCGCGAGCAGCGCATTGTATGCGATGACCGCGCTATTGTAAGCATCGGACGCCCCGGCCCGGGTCAGGCTGGCTGCGTTCAGCACCGACTGGGCCGAGGCGAGCGCCGCCTGGGCCGCCGCGATGCGCGACGGGTTCTGCGGCATCTCGGCCTCCGCCGCCGCCAGTTCGGCCTCGGCCGCCGCGACGTCGGCCTGGGCGGCCACCAGTGTCCGGTCGGCCGATTCCAGCGCGACAAGCGTGCCGGTCGCCTGTCCATTGAGATCGCCGAGGCGGCGCTCGTCGCGGAAGAACCGCACCCGCAGCGTCCCGTCACCCACGGCGACCACCGCGGCCTTGATCCAGGCGCCGTTGTGGGCCTGGCCCCACCCCGGGACGAGCAGCGACCGGAGCATGACCCAGCGCGGCTGATCGAGACGCCCGGGCCTGGGAAGCGTGCGCCTCAGCCGCGGGATGGTCTCGATGCCCGCCGTGTCTCGCGACGCCGGGGCCGTCGAGAGCGTGTCGGGCGTGAGCAGCGTGTCGGGCGCGGCACTGGCCGCGGCCGAGTCCGATACAGCCGCGGACGCGGGCGAGCCCATCAGGAGGCCGACGACCACGACCAGAAGAATTGGCGGGAACGCGTGGGAATCGAACCCACCTCGGACGCTAACGCCCGACCGCGGGATTTGAAGTCCCCGGGGACCACCAGATCCCATTCGTTCCCGCACGCACACGGGCCGAACCGACCGCAACAGCCGCCGCCCCACCGTCACGCGAGCTCGATCGACTTCGGCCCGCGCGGGATCACCTCGCCCAGCTCCACGACCCAGACACGCGCGCGCCGGAGCGCGCCGATCAGCCCCGCCGCCTTGCGCGCCGGCACCGCGATCATGAGGCCGCCCGACGTCTGCGGATCATGAAGCGCCAGCTCCAGCGGCTCATCCGGCACACGGCCGCCGACCTTGCCGCTGAAGAACTCGCGGTTCTTGTGGAGGCCGCCCGGGGTGACCCCCGCGCCCGCCAGCTCGAGCACCCGCGGCAGCACCCACGCCGCCTTTGGCGCCAGCCGGAGCGAGACCTTGCCCGCGTCGGCCATCTGCGACGCGTGTCCCATCAGCCCGAAGCCCGTGATGTCCGTCGCGGCCCGGGCGCCGAACGCCACCGCCGCCTCCGAGGCGCGACGATTGAGCGCCGCCATCTGCCTGGTCAATCGGGCGATCGATCCGCGGTCGAGCATCCCCTGCTTGAGCGCCGTGGCCAGGATCCCGGTCCCGAGCGGCTTCGTGAGCAGCAACCGGTCGCCCGGACGCGCGCCCGCATTCGTGAGCAGGTGCCGGCGCTTGACCACGCCGGTCACGCTGTACCCGAACTTGAGCTCCGGATCGCGCACGCTGTGCCCCCCGAGGATGCTGACCCCGGCCTCCGACATCTTAGCCTGTCCCCCCGCGAGGATCTCCCGCAGAACCTCCGGGGGCAGCGTGGCATCCGGAAAGCAGAGCAGCGCGAGCGCCGTCAGCGGCTTGCCTCCCATGGCGTAGACGTCCGAGAGGGCGTTGGCCGCCGCGATCTGCCCGTAGTCGTACGGGTCGTCCACCACCGGCGTGAAGAAGTCCGCCGTCTGGACGAGCGCCTCGCCGCGGCCGAACGCGAACACACCGGCATCGTCCAGGGTGGAGTGATCCACGAGGACACGTCGGTCGCGCTTCGGCGCGGGGAGTCCGTGCAACGCTGCACGCAGGTCCGCCGGACCCAGCTTTGACGCTCAGCCGGCGCAGGCGACCTGCGCGGTGAGCCGCACCTCGATGCGGCGCCGATCGCTCACGGTCTCCTCCCTCGTCGGGGGGGTGAAACGTCGGCCGTGGTCGTGACTGCTGCCCCGGTGCTGCGGCGGGTCCGCGAACCGCTCAGAGGTCCCGGCCCACGGCGACCGCGTCGATCTCAACCCGCGCGTCGCGCGGCAGGCCGGCCGCGGCGATCGTCGTGCGGGCCGGCGGGGCGTCGGTGAAGTGGCGTCCGTAGACCTCGTTCATGGCCTTGAAGTCCTGCATGTCGGCGAGATACACGGTGGTCTTCACGACATCGGCGAGCGTGAGGCCCGCCCCGGCGAGCACCGCCGTCAGGTTCTTCATCACCTGCGCGGTCTGCTCGGTGATCCCGCCCGCCACGAGCTCCCCGGATCCGGGATCGAACCCGACCTGCCCGGAGGTGAACACCAGCCGACCGCCGCCATGGAGGCGGACAACCTGGGCCTGGGAGTAGGGACCGATCGCCCTGGGGGCGTCGGCGACGTTGAGCGGGGTCTTCACCGGGCTCCTCCTTATTCCACCGTCACGCTCTTGGCCAGATTGCGCGGCTGGTCCACGTCGCATCCGCGCAGCACCGCCACATGATACGCCAGAAGCTGCAGCGGGATCACCGACAGCAGCGGCTGCAGCATCGGCAGCGTCTTGGGCACATACAGGACATGGTCGGCGTGCTTGCACACCCGGTCGTCGCCTTCGGTCGCGATGGCGATGATACGGCCGCGCCGCGCGCGCACCTCCATCATGTTGCTCATGACCTTGTCGTAGGCGGCGTCGCGGGTGCAGATGAAGACGACCGGCATGTTGTCGTCGATCAGCGCAATCGGACCGTGCTTCATCTCGGCCGCCGGATAGCCCTCGGCGTGGATGTAGGAGATCTCCTTGAGCTTCAGCGCGCCTTCGAGCGCCACCGGGAAGTTATAGCCGCGCCCGAGGTAGATGAAGTTGTTGTGCTGGGCGTGCTGGGCGGCGATCCGCTCGACCGCCGCGGCGCTCTCGATGATCTGCTCCATCTTGCCCGGGATCTCCTCGAGCGCCCGCGCCAGCATGCTCCCCTGCTCGAGCGACATCTCGCGCTGCCGGCCGAGCGCCAGCGTCAGCAGCGACAGCACGGTCACCTGGCAGGTGAACGCCTTGGTCGAAGCGACGCCGATCTCGGGGCCCGCGTGGATGTAGACGCCGCCGTCGGACTCGCGCGCGATGGTCGAGCCCACGACGTTGACGATCCCGAGCGACCGCGCACCCTTGCGCTGCGCCTCGCGCATGGCCGCGAGGGTGTCGGCGGTCTCGCCCGACTGCGAGATGACCAGCACCGCCGTGCCCTCATCCACGATCGGATTGCGGTAGCGGAACTCGGAGGCGTATTCGACCTCGACCGGGATGCGCGCAAACTCCTCGAGCATGTACTCGCCGATCAGCCCGGCGTGCCACGAGGTGCCGCAGGCGAGGACGATGATGCGCCGGATGTCGCGCAGCTCCTCGGGCGACATGTTGAGACCGCCCAGCCGCGCCAGCCCTTCGTCGACCAGCACGCGCCCGCGCATCGAGTTGCGCACCGCCTCGGGCTGCTCGTTGATCTCCTTCAGCATGAAGTGGGCGAATCCGCCCTTCTCGATCTGGCCCAGGTCCCACTCGACCTCGTGGAC
>JBKJXJ010000545.1:0-6061 GCA_046716125.1 Candidatus Eiseniibacteriota bacterium | reverse complement strand
CCCGTCATGGGTGGCGGAGATAAGGACGCGGGGGCGGAGCGGAGTGTTACCCGGCGCCGAGCCCGCCGGCCGGCCGGCCGGCCGCCCGGCCGCCCGGCCCCAGTTCAGCTCGGCCCGGTCGCCGGTCCGCCGGGCTTTAGCCACGAGCCCTGCCAGGTTCGCCACCACTTCATCTGGCCGAATCCCAGCCCGTCCCACCAGAGGTCGAGCATCGCCCGGTCCCCACCCAGCACTCCCTCCCGCGTCACCGCCGCGGGTGGCGGGACCAGCCCGGCGAGCCGCTCGTACACGGCAACACGCTCCGCGCCGGTCGAGCGCCCGAGCACATGCCAGAGTGTGAACGCGTCCTCGCGACGCGCCTCGGAGAGCACGCTCGCCAGTCGTTCGCCGCGCGCGGGATCGTCGGGGGCGACATCGAGCAGCGCGAGCGCGTTCTTGAACGCGTGCGAAGCGTCGGTAAAGTAGGGCGTGCCGGGACCGATACCGGGCCGGGTGGCGCAGCGGGCGCCCGCGGGGATGAACGCCTCGCGGCCCTCGTGCTCGAAGCTCACCCAACCCGCGACCACGGTCACGAGCGCCGCGCCCATCGCGTCCACCTCGAGCGTGTAGGCGCAACCCAGATCCACCGCCCGCGCCGACGGTGTGTCCACCACGAACTGGCCCGGCGGCGCCACGATGACCGCGGTGACCGTGCCGAGCTCGAGATGGAGGCGCTGCTGCCGATCGCCCGCTTCGAGCAGCCGGAGCCGCGTGTTGGGTTCGACCAGCACCTCGCCGATCGTGCCCACAGCGAGCCGCGCGCGCGACGCCGCATCCGTCTGGAGCCACTCCCCGACCGCGAGCTTTCCGTCGGTCTCGATCCGGCGATCGCCCACCCTCGGCGCCCCGTCCACCCGCGCCACGGACCAGGAGGGCGTGAGCCGCGTCACCATGATGAGCGTCACGGCACCCAGCACGACGAGTACGACCGAGGCCATCGCCCACACGCGGGCGGGCACGCCGAAGAGCCGCATGTCGCCCGGGAGCGCCGGCTTCTCGACCCCAGCCCAGATGCGGGCGATCCAGCCGGCGCGCCGGGGCGCCGGCGCATCGGCCTCGACCCGTTCGGGCAGCTCGAGCGGCTCGCCGCGGTGGCCGAGACGCGCGAGCGAGTGCTCGAGCTTCTCGATCTCCGGGTCGGGCTTGCCCGATTTGTCCCACAGATAGTCGTCAGACATGGTCGCTCTCGACCCCCAGTTTCGCCCTCAACAGCTTCATCCCCCGATGCAGGTTGACCCTCACCGAGCCTTCGGTCATCCCGGTCCGCGCGGCGATCTCGGGCCCGGTCATCCCCTCGAGCAACCGGAGCACCAACGTCTCACGGTAGGCCTCGGGCAAGGCACGCAAGGTCGCGAGCACGGCCAGCGCCTCCGCTTCGTCGTCTGCGACCGTCCCGGCCACCTCGTTCGTCAGTTCGACGGTATCCCGTGCCCGCCGGTGGAAGTCGGTGGCGCGATTGCGCGCCATCACCGCCAGCCACCCGCCGAAACGCTCAGGATCGCGCAGAGAATCGAGGCGCTTGAGCGCCGTGAGGAACACGTCCTGCACCAGATCCTCGACCTGGCCGCGCGGCACGCGACAGAGGAGGACGCCGTGCACCATGCGGCCGTATCGCTCGTAGAGCGTTCCGAACGCGGCGCGATCGCCGTCCCTCGCAGCGATCACCAGCGCCACCTCGTCACCCTGCGATGGCATCGAGCGCGGCGCCTCCCATGATCGTCCCCCGGCCGTTCTCCCTCGCCGTCACCGCATGCAAGACGCAGCAGGCGCCGACACTGTTAACATGGGGCGAACCCGCCGGATACTATGGCCGGCGCGGTCGCTCGCCGGAGACCCGCCTGAGCCAGACTGGGATGAGGAAGACCATGACGGAAACGCATCAGGAACGCGACTATGTGCTCGGCACGCACGACGAGGAGATCGCCCGGCTGGCGCTTCAGCACCGGGTGTGGCGACCGCGCGCCACCGACGCCTGGCAGCGGGCCGGGTTCACCGTGGGCCAGACCATCCTCGACATCGGCTGCGGCCCGGGTCACGCGTCGCTCGACCTGGCGGAGATCGTAGGCCCGACAGGGCGTGTGGTCGCGCTCGACCGCTCGCGGCGGTTCCTCGACTGGCTGGAAGGCGCGCGGCGTCAGCGCGGGCTCGACAACATCGCCGCCCACGAGGTCGATCTCGACGAGGAGCCGCTCCCTCCCGGGCAGGCCGACGCCGCCTGGTCGCGCTGGGTGTTCGCGTTCATGAAGCGTCCGCGCGATCTGCTGACCCGGGTCGCCGCCGCCCTCAAGCCGGGCGGTGTCCTGGTGATGCACGAATACCTCCACTACGCCACGTGGCGGCTGAGTCCGCGCAGCCCCGAGTTCGAGGAGTTCGTGCGCGCGGTCGTCCGGAGCTGGCACGCCTCGGGCGGTGAGCCCGACGTCGGTCTCGACCTGCCGCGCTGGCTCGAGGAGCTGGGATTCGACATCCGGAGCCTGACGACGATCATGGAGGTCGTGCCGGTCTCGAGCTTCATGTGGCAGTGGCCGCGCGCGTTCGTGGACGTCGGGCTGCGCCGGCTGGTCGACCTCGGCGACGTGACCGAAGCTCAGGCCGCCGCGATCAACCAGGCGTTCGCGACCTGCGAGGCGACGCCGGGGGCGCGCATCGTGACCCCGTCGGTGATCGAGATCATCGCGGTGCGGGGAACCGCTACCTGACGACGACGCCTCGCGCGTACTGCGTCTTCGCAGCCTGGTGGAGCCGGACCATGTAGACGCCCGGTGCGAGTCGCCTGGCTCCCTCGAGCGGAACAACGTGGCGGCCAGCTCCGAGCCCCCGCATCTCGCGTCGCAGCACCCGCCGCCCGGCCACGTCCATCACCTCGATCGTGGCGGGCGAATCATCGGCGAGCGTGAACGCCACGGCCGGAACGCCGAGCGCGGGATTCGGCCGGAAGCCCTCGAGCAGGAGGCGGTGGGCGAGCGGCACATCCACCTCGATCCCTGACGTGACGTACTCGGCAGCGCCCTCGCGATAGACCAGGTGGTAGGTGTATCGCATGCCAGCGATGACGGCGCGGTCTTCATAGCGCAACTCGTCCTCGCCGTCGGGCGTCGCGCTACCGAGACGCTTCCATTCGCCCGTCGCGGTGCGGCGGTCGACGCGGGTGGAGAAGTTCGCGATGCCGTTGCCCTGCCAGCGGAGCACCACGCGGTCAAACGTTGTATTGGCACTGAGCGCCGATACCAGCGTGGGCGTCGGAACATCCCCCGTGGAGAGCAGCACGGAAACACTGTTCGAGTAGAAGTTCGTCACCGCGACATCCGGCCGCCCGTCCGCGTTCAGATCCGCAATCGCCAGCGACGTGGGATACTTCCCGGTGCCGTAGTCGCTCCGTCGCCCGAACGATCCGTTTCCATCTCCAAGCAATACTGAAACCGTTGTTCCGTTCCAGTTCGCTGTAGCCAGGTCCGCGTGACCGTCCCCATTGAGATCCGCGATTGCCACCGATCCCGGATTCGTCGCAGTCCGGTAATCAATCTTGGCCCCAAACGTTCCGTTCCCGTTACTGAGCAAGACCGAGATCCCACTCAAGAGATAGCCGCTGTTTGCCACGGCAAGGTCCGGCCGGCTGTCACTGTTGAGATCCCCGATTGCTACAGAAACGGGTGAACGCCCGGTGCCAAAGCCGCTCCCTGCTCCGAACGTGCCGTCGCCGTTTCCCAGCAGCACCGCGACGGTTTCCAAGCCCACGTGCGGGCCCTGGTTCGGCACCGCCAGATCGGGTCGCCCGTCGGCGTTGAGGTCGGCGATCGCCACGGACGTGGGGCCCACTCCGGCCAGGAACTGGGTCCCTGTCCCAAACGTACCGTCCCCATGTCCGAGCAAGACCGTGACAGTCCCCGATGCCTCGTTCGCCGCCACCAGGTCCACCAGCCCGTCCGCGTTGAGGTCGGCGATCGCCACGGATCTGGGCTGGCGTCCGGTCGCGAAGTCGGTCTTGGTCCCGAATGCGCCATCCCCACTCCCGAGCAGCACAGAGACCGTGTTTGAACCATGGTTCGCCACCGCGAGATCCGCCCGACCATCCCCATTGAGATCTGCAATCGCTACCGAGTAGGAATGGCTGCCGGTGGCGAATTGGGTCTTGGCCCCAAATGTGCCATCGCCATTCCCAAGCAGCACCGAGACTTTGCCTTCGGCACCGCTTGTGACCGCCAGGTCAGGCCTCGAGTCAGCGTTAAGATCGGCGATCGCCACTGAACGTGGATTGGCTGCGGTCCCGAAGTCGTTCTTGGTCCCGAATGTACCGTCTCCGTTCCCGCGCAACACCGCGAGCGTCCACGACTCTTCGTTCGCTACCGCCAGGTCTGGACGGCCATCGGCGTTGAAGTCCGCGATCGCCACGGACCGGGGCCAGTCTCCGGCGTCGGCATCGATCCTGGGCGCGAAGGTGCCGTCCCCGGTTCCGAGCAGCACCGAGACCGAGAACGAGCCTGCGTTCGGCACCGCCAGGTCCAGTCGTCCATCCCCGTCGATGTCCGCGGTCGCTACCGAGTGCGGCTGGCTCCCGGTCTCGAAGTCGGCCCTAGCCCCGAAAGTGCCGTCTCCCGCTCCGAGGAACACCGAGACCGTGCACGAGTAGTAGTTTGCTACCGCCAGGTCGGGCCGTCCGTCCCCGTCGAAGTCGGCGATCGCTACCGAGGAAGGGTAGATCCCGGTGCCCAAGCCGGTTCCCGTCCCGAATGTTCCATCCCCATTGCCCAACAACACGGAAACCGAATCCGACGTGTAGCACGCCACCGCCAGGTCCGGCCGCCCGTCGGCATTGAGGTCCGCGATCGCCACGGAGTAAGGGTAGCTTCCCGTCGTGAACTCGGTCGTTGCCCCGAATGTCCCATCGCCGTTCCCCAGCAGCACGGATACCGTGTTCGACTCCTGGCCGTTTGCCACCGCCAGATCCGGCCTCCCATCGCCATTAAGGTCCGCGATCGCCACGCACTGCGGACGTCCCATCGCAGGGAAGTCCGACGTGGTCCCAAAAGTACCGTCTCCATTCCCGAGTAGAATTGAGATCGTGGTTGAACCGGATTCATCGGGATCCGGACCCCAGTTGGCCACCGCCAGATCCGGTCGTCCGTCGGCATTCAGGTCCGCGATCGCCAACGACTGAGGTCTGACACCAGCGCTGTAATCAGTCCTGGCGGAGAACGTGCCGTCCTCTCCCCCAAGAAACACCGAGACCGCGTTGGATCCCCTGGTCGCAACCGCCAGGTCCGGCCGCCCATCCGCATTGAAGTCCGCGTTGGCTACGGAGAGAGGGTATATGCCGGTGTCGTACGCGACGAAGGGCGCGGAGAGGAGCGGCTCGGCTCGGGCGGATACCGCGAGGGAAAGGAGCAGGAGGGCCGGTGCGAACGCGGCCCGGGCTGCTCCCAGTGCACGCGAGAATCCACCGATGTTTGTGTAGCGTCCGGGCATCGTACCTCTCCGAAGCTAAGAATCTGATCTTCGAACCTCAAGTGTACACTCCGCTCAACTCCGCCCGAGACTCCCGGTCGACGTTTTGCGCCCTCCCTGGCATGTATTACCTTCCCGCTTCCGTGATTCCTCTCCATTTGCATTGGCCGTTCGCAAATCGCTCGCTCGCGGGCGCCGAGCTACCTGTGGCAGATGCGCGTGTGCGATGGCGGTCGCCGGCGGTGGTGGCGCTGCTGGCCTGCTGCGCGGCATCAACGCTCTCCGCCCAGCCGCTCCCTCCCGCGCCCGAGACCATCTCGCTGCTCGGCGACACGCTCTACGCCCCGGCACTCCCCGAGTCGCTGCGCACGCGGTACGAGCGACGGCTGGCGGAGGCGCGGCGGGATTTCGATCAGCTGCCGAACGAGGTCTCCAACATCATCTGGCTCGGCCGCCGCACCGCCTACCTGGGCCGCTTCAGGGATGCGATTGCCATCTTCTCCACGGGCATCCAGGATCATCCTGGCGATGCGCGGCTCCTCCGCCATCGCGGGCATCGCTACATCACGCTGCGCATCTT
>JBKJXJ010000544.1:0-12516 GCA_046716125.1 Candidatus Eiseniibacteriota bacterium | reverse complement strand
GTCGAGCGCCATCACCTGGCGCTTCGCGATCTCGGGGCCGGCCTCCCAGAACGTTCCCTGCGAGACCCAGCCTTCGGGCGTCCATACCTTGGCCGTCAGGAACGCCTCGCGAGCCAGCATCGCCCGCACGGCACGGGCCCGCTCCGGGTCCGCTTCGAGCGAGTCGTACCACGACGATGACGCGCGGCCATGGGCTTCCAGATACACCTTGAGCAGGTAGGAAGGCCACACCGTGTTGTTCCCCTCGATCATCAGCCGGCCCGAGCGCACATCCCGCGGCTTGGGGAACACCAGCTCGAGCCCGTCGCGCACGTCCGCGGCGAGGGAGGGATCGCGGCCGGTGGGATTCGACTCCCAGCTCCAACCGTCGGTGGCGCGCACGCGCGCCAGCGCATCGCGGCCGCGGAAGTCGGTCGCACGGGCCGGCGCCGTGGGATGGACCAGCGCGTGGAGCTTGCCCTCACTGTCGGGAGCGACGGAGACGCCGGGATCGTGGTCGACCGCCAGCACATCCAGGGCATCGACGTAGTCCGTCTCGTCGAGCTCGTTGGCGAGCTTGAGCCGGAGCTTGCCGTGCTCCGACATCGCGAAGTCGAGGTTGTCCACGTCAGTGCGTGCGAGCGGCCGCATGATCGCACCGCCGAAGGTGCCCGAGTCCAGTCGCCAGGTCTTACCATCCCAGCTGTAGACGAGCGGACAGGAGAACGTGGGCATAGGCCCAAAGTCGATGGGTTTGGCGGGCGCGGGCTCGAAGGCCTCGCCAAGCATCAGGAGCGCGACGCCGATGCCCACGATCAGCACGGTCGTCTTCCCGAGATCGACCCCCTTGACCTCGACCCCACTGACCTCGGCAAGGGGAAAGGCGACGCGCCCGACCGAATAGCGCTCCTTTGGACCAAGTGAGGCGAAACCGAACAAGCTGTCCCCTCTGATGACCGGCGCATTGAGGAATATCGAGCCGCCGTTCGCGAGTGTCACGCGTACCGCGCTCATGGGCTGCCCGCTTGCGAACGTCTCGGGCTTGATCGGCCGCGACTTCCAGGACGTGCAGCCCTGGAGAGCGACCCCGGCCAGCATCAGCGCCGAGAGCACGACGGAGACGTACGGCCTGGCTATTCGCATCATCGCGCTCCCTCCTGATGGTGAGCCCGGGCCCACCGGTTTCACGTAGCCATGCGGTTGCCTCAAGGGCAACATGCGGGCCAGCAGGAACCGAGTGGCATGCGAGGACCGGAACTGCTTGGCCAGGATGGGGAACCGTCGGTTGAGCGTGGTCCGCCGCGAGCGGCGCGGGTCGTCCCGCGCTGTCAGGGGCGACAGTCAGACTCTCGAAGTGTGGAGTCTATGACCTGCGCATTTCCTGCGGGCCGTGTATTCTCCGTCTCGTATGAATCCTTCAGGCCGCCGATCGATGGACTGCCGCGTCATATCCCTCCATGGAGCCATTCCATGATCGGGACCTCCATCGACCACTATCGGATCCTCGAGAAGATCGACAGCGGCGGCATGGGCGTGGTCTATCTCGCCCGCGATGAGAAACTCCGACGCGACGTCGCCCTCAAGCTCCTGCCCCCCGGCACGCTCAAGGACCTGGCCTCGCGCAAGCGCTTGCAGCGGGAGGTGCTGGCGCTCTCGCGTCTCAATCATCCGGCGGTGGTCATCGTTCACGACTTCGTCTCGACACCCGAGCACGACTGCATCGTCATGGAGTTCGTGATGGGGGTCTCGCTCGACGAGATCGTCCGCCGTGGCCCGCTGGAGGAGCGGGAAGCGCTGCGCCTGGGTATCCAGCTGGCCCAGGGTCTCGCGGCGGTGCATGCGGCCGGTGTCATCCATCGGGATCTCAAACCGGGCAACCTGAGGGTCACGCCCGACGGTCGGCTGAAGATCGTGGACTTCGGGCTCGCCACTCGAACAATCCTGGACCACGAGAGCGTATCCCGGGATTCCACGGTGACGCAGGGCCTGGCGGGAACGACGCCATACCTGTCGCCCGAGGTCTGGGGCGGCGCGCCCGCCAGCGAGTCCTCGGATCTGTACGCGGCCGGAGTCGTCCTCCATGAGATGGCGACCGGGCTGCATCCCTTCCACGATATGTCCTCGAGGGGGTTCGCGTACGCCGCCTTGAACCTGGATCCCCCGTCGCCGCGAAGTCGCAATCCCGCGATCTCGCCCGATTTCGAATCATTGATCGTGCACTGTATGGAGAAGGACCCCGCGCGCAGGACGGCGTCCGCGAAGGAGCTCTTGCGGGCGCTCGAGGCGCTCTCCTCGGGTCAGCCGCCGGCCTCGGGGGACAATCTGCCCAAGCCTCGGTCGGTGCGCCGGTGGCGGGTGGGCGTTGGGATCGCGCTGTTGACGGCGATTGTCTGCGCAATCGGGGTTACGTCGGGCTGGTGGTCGGGACACGGCGGGGCAACGCCCATTCGATCCCTCGCGGTTCTGCCGGTAGTCAATTTCACCGGCAACGCCGCACAGGAGCATGTCGCGGATGGGATGACCGATGGGCTCATCTCCAGGCTGGGCGAGTACTCGTCGCTCCGGGTGATCGACCGAACGACGATGATGACTTTCAAGCGGCACAAGAGGACGCTTCCTCTGATCGCGCGCGAGCTCCGCGTGGAGGGTGTCGTGGAAGGATCCGTGAAGCCCATCCGTGACCGCCTGGAGTATTCCTTCCAGCTGATCCGTGGGCACGATGGCCATCAACTGTGGAACAAGCGCTACAAGGGCGATCTCGGCGACGGGCCCGACATCCAGGCCAGGGCGGCGCACGAGATCGCGGATGAGATCGGCCTGCGGAGGGCGGGAGGGGATGAAGCCGCCCATCCGCAGGAAACGACGGTGGATCCGGCCGCCTACAATCTCTACCTCCAGGGGCGATCCAACTGGAACCGCCGGAGCGAGGCGGGTGTCCGCCAGGCGATCAAATGCTTCGCCGGCGCGATCGCCAGGGACTCCCTGTACGCCCCGGCGTACAGCGGTCTGGCGGATGCATGGACGACGGCCAGCCACCTCGGGATCGCGGTGCCTCTCGAGGCCTACCCACGGGCGAAGCAGGCGGCGCTGCGGGCCCTGGCAATCGACCCGACGCTCTCGGACGCCTACGTGTCGCTCGGCAACATCCGGCAGAACTTCGACTGGGATTGGGAGGGCGCCGAGCGCGACTTCCTGCGGGCGATCGAGTTGAACCCCAGCAACTCAAGAGCCCACCACTGGTACGCCAATCTCCTCGCCTACCGTGGGGAGCTTGGGCGTGCCACGACCGAGATCGAGCGCGCCAAGGCGGTGGACTCACTTTCCGTGCCCATCAATATCGGAGGCGCCGCCCTGCTCTACTTTGCGCGCCACTATGAACTGGCGCTTCGGGACTACCAGCGTGTCGCCGAGATCGATTCTTCCACCGGGCTCCTCTACCGGGCGATGGCGGGCAATCTGTACCAGATGGGGCGGGAGGCGGAGACGGCGCGCGCGATCCAGCGCTGGCTCGAGAACGAGCATGGCGGAGACTTCGCCCGGCTGGCGGCCGGCGCGTACCGCAGCGCGGGGCTCCCCGGCTTGCTGCGGGTCCTGCTCGGCGCGCTCACGGCCAGGCGCCAGGCCGGTCACTACGAACCCGCGACCCACCTGGCGGAGCTTTCGATCGTGCTCGGCGATCGCGAGGCGGCCTTCCGCTGGCTGGCGCTGGCACTCTCCGAGCACGATAGCGAGTTGAATCGTCTCGGGGTGGATCCCGTCTTCGATCCGCTTCGCTCAGACCCGCGCTTCGGGGGACTGATGCGAAACGTCGGACTCGCCCCTTCCCCGCCCTGAGGCACGGCGCTCGAACTGTCACCCACGGAAGTGACGCTCCCGATTCTGGGAGCCGGGAGCCGCTGATCGCTTCGCGATCTTGAGCCGGCCGCCGACGATCGCGCAGCTCGTAGCCCTTGCCTCCATTCGAGATGACGCCTGGGCGAACGAGTCGTTGTCGGGGCGAATGATCGCGGCACGGTGCCTGCCATGCTGTCGACCCGCGCACGTAAGCGCGCCAGGCACCGTCGCACACCCTTTTCCATGGCCCGCTGGGCCGCCGGAGGAACGCCATGTCATCGAGAAGCGTCCCGATCCCGCTCGCCGTTCTGCTGTCAGTCGTCATCTGTGCCCTCGCCCCAGCGGCCGCCCGGGCCGATCGGCCGGACCGGGGGAACCGCGAGAGCCGCTCCCCGGCATGGACGATCGACGATCTCTTCGCATCGCCGGCACCGTACGCCATGGGCCACCGCGGATACGGTGTGGACGCCTACAATCCGCTGCCGCCGCTCGAGAACACGCTCGACGCCTTCCACCAGGCGTTCCGGGACGGCATCCGTGTCATCGAGTTGGACCTCCAGCAGACCGCCGACGGCATGATCGTCGTGTTCCATGACGACTACCTCGAGGACTTCCGTTGTGTCAGCTCCCTGACCTACGCCGAGCTCCTCGCCCGCAAGCCTCAGGTCCCGCTCTTCCGCGCGGTGCTCAATTCCTCGCGCCGCTTCGGCCACGCCGATCGCCTGAGCGGTCTCATCTTCGCCGAGATCAAGCCCCCGGTTCCTCTCTGCGACGGCGCAAACACCTCCGAGCTGGCGGAGGTCTCGGAGTCCGCACTGGTCGCCGCGGTAGTCGGCGACATCCAACGGGCGCGGATGGAGGACCAGGTGATCCTCAACTCTGGCTCCCCATCGATCCTCGAGCACGCCGCGGAACAGGCTCCTGAGATCAAGCGTGCGCTGACGCTCAACGTCCTCCAGCTCCTGACGCCCGCGGAGGTGGGAGCGATCACCCGTCTGCCGGTCGTGAGGATCCCGAAGAACGATTGCGGTCTCGACTGGTACAACATCGGCCCGATCGCGCGCCTGCCGGCGATGCCGGGGAGCAACGGCAATGAGCGCTTCGGCAGCTTCGTGGGCGTGGCGGTGGGCTGTGCGCGCTCGCGCGCGGTGTCGCTCGACAAGCGGGCGCTCCTGCAGAACCCAGCCGCGGCCCCGACCATGGTCGGAGCGGTGCATGGGGCCGGGCTCGAAGCCATCGCCTGGACGGTGGACAGCCAGGCCGAGTGGGACCTCCTCGCCAACGCCGGCGTGGACGGGATCACCACCAACAACATCGCCCTCGGCATCGCCAGCCAGGCACCTCTGCCCGAGCACGTGGCCGGCCGGCGTCATCGCCACGGAGATGATGGCAACGACGATCGTCGCCGGGATGGCGACCGTGGGCGCGGCGCGCGCGGAGCCGAGCGGGCCGCCCTGGCAGCGCAGGACTCGCGACTGGCCCTCGAGCCGCCGCGCGGCGGCCCGTCCCGCGATGGGTCCGTGCATGTGGAGTTCACGCTGCCGGACGGCGCGCCGGCGCGCCTGGAACTCATGGACATCGCGGGACGCCTGGTGGCATCGAGCGAGGTCGGCTTCCTGGGCCCCGGACGGCATGAGTTTCCCCTGGGGCGGGGTCTCGCGTCGGGCATCTACCTCGTGCGCCTGAACCATCCGCAGGGCCAGGCGCGAGCCAAGGTGGCGGTCGTGCGTTGACACGGCCCTGTGAATGCGCCGCCGCCTGTTGACAACGGGCGGCGGCGTTCCATTCGCCAGCCCCGACCTGCCGCGCACCGCATGCGGGAGACCATGAACTCGAGGGATTGTGGGCCTATGCAGCGCCTGCTGTATCTTCTCGGTACGCACGTATCGAACGTGCGGATTCTCGAGATCGCGGAGGGATCGGTGGCCGACCTCCCTGTGCAACCGACCGCTGCCATGCTCCAGGCGCTGCGCGCCGTCCTGTGCCAGCTCGCGGAGCCGAAGACCGTGCTGGCAGCCATACTCCAGCAGGCCGTCACCTGCACCGGTGCGGATCGCGGGTTGTTCGCCGAGGTGCTGGATGACGGCGGATTGGAATACCGGGTCCTGCACGGATTCCAGGCCGAGCACTTCGAGGGAGATGCCGCGGCCTACAGCCACCATCTCTTCAAACGCGTAGTCCAGTCCGGCGAACCGGTCCTGCTCGCGTGCGCGGTCGACGATCCCTACTTCGGCACGATCCCTTCGGTTCGATCGCTGCTCACGGCGGCAATCCTGTGCATGCCGATCCGCTCCGGCGATCGTGTCGCCGCCCTGCTGTATCTGGAACATTCCCGGCCGGGCCACTTTCGCGAGGAGCATCGACGACTGCTGGGCTCGCTGCTCGAGGTGGCGGCCCCGGTGCTGGACGCGCTGCGAGCCGGGCGGGACGTCATCGACGAACGGGATCGGCTGCGCCAGTCCGAGCTCCGGTTTCAGCGGGAAGCCGAAGAGAGCCGCGCCCTGTTGGCCAGGGACTGGTCATTCGGACGGTTCGTGGGGCGCTCGAGACTGGTGGGCGAACTCGAGACGGCGATCCACCGGGCCGCTGGCTCTGATTTCCCGGTCCTCCTCCTCGGCGAGCCCGGAACCGGCAAGAGCATCCTCGCGCGCGTCCTTCACTACGCGGGCCGCCGCGCCAGTCGGCCCCTGGTGACCGTGTTCTGTCCCTCGCTCGAGAAGGGCATGGTGGAGGCCGAGCTGTTCGGCCTCCGGCGGGGGAGCTTCACGGGCGCCCTGGCGGACCGGGCGGGAAAGGTGCATGCGGCCGACGGGGGCACGCTGTTCCTGGATGAGATCGGCGAGCTCCCTCCCGAGATCCAGCCCAAGCTGCTGCGTTTCCTCCAGGAGAGGACCTTCGAGCGCGTCGGGGACTCGCAGGAACAGTCCGCGGACGTCCGCATCATCGCGGCCACCAACCGGGATCTGGAGGTGGAGGTGGAAAGAGGCCGGTTCCGTCGCGACCTCTTCGACCGCCTCAACTTCCTTCCCATCCGTGTCCCACCGCTTCGGGAACGCCGGGAGGACATCCCGCAGCTGCTCCGGTACTGCCTGGACCGGACGGAGTCGGGCCGATGGATCGAGGTGACCGCCGGGGTGATGAGCCATCTCGAGCAGCTCGACTTTCCGTGGCCGGGCAACGTGCGCCACATCGAACAGCTCGCCGCCCGCCTCACGACGGAGTGCGCCACCGGCCCCGTCTCGGTCGAGGATTTCGCGCGTCTGCTCGACGCGCGCACCCCCCGCCCGCCGGCCGGTACGACGCCCGAGGGTGGGGCCGCGGCCGCCGACCTCGGAGCGGGTCTGCCGTCGGTGCGTGAGAATGCGGAGCGGGCCTGGCTCGAGGAAGCATTCCGTCGCTATCCGGACCTCACCCGCGAGGAGCTCGCGAACAAGCTTCAGATCAGCGAGTCGGCGCTCTACCGGAAGCTCCGGCAGTTTGGAATCAACGGTTGAGGATGGCGATCGGCAGGGTCGCGACCCTGCCGCCGGAAGTGATCCGACACTTACAGACGCCCGCCGACCCCCCTCGTGCCCTCTCCCATGCTCTGGAGGATGCAAACATGCCGGCACTCTCACCCGACGATATCCGCGCCGCGAGCCGCAGGCTCTCGGCGGCAGACCATGCGGGCACGATTCGATCGTTTTATCCGTACTGGGATGCGAGGTTGCGGCCTGCCTCTAGCGTTTGCAAGGGGTGTTGTACGAACGCTGGATCCGGGAGGATTTCAGGGACCGTAGCTAAGGTCATCAGCGTGGATCGCTGAAATCGAATGCGCGATAGCGGCGCGATAACCTATTGAGACTCAAGAGGTCACGGGGGGCGCTCGAGCCGCCTCACGCCCGTGGCGCGCATGCCCCAGGGATCAGTGCACCGGCCATGCAGGGCCTGATGGTCCAAGATTGGGGAGCAGGTCAGACCGGGGAATCCTGCCGGAATCCGTGGCCTCAGGAACGGGGGCACTCCAGATCTCATTCGCTGAGGCGGGCGCAGTGCTTGCCCCTTGTCCTATGGAACCACGAACTCATCGGGAAGGGCGGAAAGACCCAGCCATTCGGCGAATTCCCCCAGGGCCAGGTCTTCGAGCGTGCGGAGTCCTGGATCACTACATTGCAAGCGGCTGAGTTGAACAAGTCGTCGTCGTCGTCGTCACTGGCATTTGCTTTGCGCTTGACTGCTTCGACCCATCGCCATTCGCCTCCAAGCGTTTGACCTTGACCTCCTGATCCGCACCGGGTCTCTGTTCGCCGGCTCCCGGGGAACCGGCGGACATGACACCTAAACACCCGGTTCGTATAGGAGATCCAATGCGTTCGATTCTCGCTGGAATCGTGGTAATTGGCGCGGTCGCTATGGCCAGCCTCCCCACACAGGCACAGGCCAACCCGCGGGATATCCCCGCGGGGTGGCGCAAGGTCTATCAGTTCAATCTCCTCGGTTTCCCGGAGGGCCAGGAGTACACCGGCGGTTGCGGAAGTGGGAACCGGATCTTCGTGAACCGCGGCGCGAACCATGCGCTCGTCCTCGTCACGAACGGCTCCTCCTGGGACGTGACCGACTGCAACGCCACGGCCGACAATCAGGGTGAGCTGACGACGAGCGAAGCGAGCAAGTATGCCGTCTTCGTTCGGATCCTCGGCAAGCCGGGCGGCCATCTCCGCATCTGCGCGGATACGTTCGAGGACTACGTGGCGGGCGAGACTCTCTGCCTTCTCGGGACGATCGACCTGACCCGCGGGCCCGGACGGTCAAAGTTCCAGCTCGCTCCCTCAACCATGTTCGACGCGAGCCTCGAGGACATCATGTGGTCCATCGAGACGAACTCGCAGTTCCGGTTGGCGCAGTTCCGAGTCTACAAGATCCAGTAATCCGACCAGAGAGCGAGGAGTATACTTCGTGGCCCCGGCATCAGTCCGGGGCCACTCGCTTTCGGGGGAGCGGTCAGGCTTTTCATTCCAGGAGACCTCAGGGTCGAGGTCGCGCCCCCTCGCCGGTCGCCATCCTCTCAAGGAAAGGAGCCTCCGGAAAACCCGGTGCGATTCAATCCCTCTCTGCTAACGTGGATAAGACACCGTGCGCGGGGACCGAAAGCGAAGCCGTCGGTAGATTCGCTATCTGGCAGCAATCTCCGTGTCGTAGACACACATGATGAGGAGACCCGCATGGCAGGAGAAACAGAACAACCTCAACTTGTCTGGGAGAAGTTGAACTCTATCGGAGGCGGAGTCATCCTGCACTGGGATGTCCACCGCGCGAAGGTTCCGGGAGGATGGTTTGTATTGGCGATTAAGAACACCGCGGGCCTCACGTTTTACCCGGATCCCGAGCACAAGTGGGATGGTGGAAGTCTGGCGTGATCTCCGCTGATCAGGCGCCCTGGGGGCCCACGGAGAAAAAGCGGGAGCAGCGTGGGCGGGGTGCTGGCAGCGTTTGCGTGTCATCTGGAGCGCTTCCCGCATGGCCGGCCGCCGTCGCGACCGCTGGCCTGCCGACGGCAGTGTCGACCAATCCGCCAGCAATGCTCTGAGGCCATCATGCCGGCACTCTCACCCGACGATATCCGCGCCGCGAGCCGCAGGCTTTCGGCGGCAGACCATGCGGGCACGATTCGATCGTTCTATCCGTACTGGGATGCGCAGTACCGCCCGTATCTCCTGATGGCGGTTGACGCGCTGCCGCGCGAGCACTTCGACTTCAAGCCTCGCCCCGAGATGCTCACCGCGCATCAGACGATCGTCCACATCGCCGAGGCCGAACGCGCCTGGATCTGCTCGGTCGTCGAGGGCGAGCCCGACGAGGAATGGGTCTCGGAGTGCCCGGACCCCTCGCAGGGATGGAAGACCGTCATCGAGGCGCCCGATCATGCGGCGCTCCACCGGCTGCTCGAGGAATGGCATCGCCCCACTCAGCGCTGGCTCGACCGTTCGTCCTCGGAGCTGGGGCGGATCTCGACGCGCAAGCTGCCGGACGGCAGCGAGCGCAGTTACACGCTGCACTGGATCCTGGACCACGTGCAGGAGCACGAGATCCATCACCGCGCCCAACTCAACTTGTACTTGCGGATGCTGGGGATCGCGCCGCCCTCCATCTGAGTCACGACGGATGGCGTACGCCTCCGCGGGTGCCACGCAGCGCGGCCTCCTCGGCTCGGATCCGGATCCATAACGCGATGAGGTTCATCAGAGAGACCGCAACCGCGGTGCGCCAGGCTCCGAACATGAGCGGCGCCGCGAACAGCTCGACGATCACGGCGAGGTAGTTCGGGTGCCGCAGGAATCGGTAGGGACCACGCCGCACCAGTGCCTCGCCCGGCAGCACGAGGATGCGGACGCTCCAGCGTTCCCCGAGCGCCCGGATGGCCGCATACCGCAGCGCCTGGGCGCCGAGCCAGAGTACGAGCCACAGCGCCCAGAACTTCCCGGGTCGTGCGCCGAGTCCCGCCATCTCGGCGACCAGGCACAACGGGAAGAGGACGTGGACGAGCACGATCAATGGGAAGTGGCGCGAACCGTACTCACGCGCTCCGCGCGTCACGAGCCGCCTGGTGTTGACCGCGGAGAGGCGCAGCTCGCTCATCCGCTGGGCTGCGAGGACCGCGAGGAACAGCGCCAGCGCCCAGATCGGCGCCGGCGCCGGCAGCGCGTCGACACTCATGGCCGCACCGCGCCGCGATCCGGCCCGCCTCCATCGGCTCGCAGAAGAAGGATGACGGGCCTAGCGCAGTTTTCGCCGTACGCGGGCGAGCGCATCCCGAGCCTTGGCCCGATAGAAGTCGTCCGTGACCCAGCTCGTGGGCATCTCCAGGGCACGCACGAGCTCCTGCTCGGCGTCCCGATAGCGCCGCGCCGAGGCCAGCGTGATCCCGAGCTCGACGCGGTGCGGGATGGCTTCCGGTCGCAGTTCCGCGGCCTTGCGGAGGTGAGCGAGGGCGTCGTCCAGGGACGCCTTCGGAATCCCGCCCAGAAACGTGTTCGCGAAGAACCGGAGGACCCCCGACACCTCGACGACCTCGCGGTTCCAGATACCGAGGACGTGGTGCGCCAGGTCTTCTTTCGCGTCGAGCGCCAGCGTCCGGTCCGCCTCCGCCTTGATCTCGCGCGAGAGCCGCACCTTGGTCTTCCCTCCCACGAAGATCGCCTGCTTGCCGAGTGCGACCGCGAGGAATGCGTGGCCTTTCGCTCCCCCGGCGTTGAGCGCCACGGCGGCTCGCGACAGCGACTCCGCCTGCTGGCACAGACGCTTCTGATCCGCGGCGTTGGGCGTCAAGGTCGCCCGGTCGGCGATCGCCCGGGCGAGTTTCCATGCGGCTTCGTAGCTCTGCGGGTCGGCGTCATGCGCCTGCCGGTACGCGGCGGTGGCGGCTTCCAGGTTTAGCCGGGCGATCGCAGAGTCCCCCGCGGCCACCAGGGCGGCGCCAGACGGATCCGCCGCGGCCGGTGGGACGAATCCAGTCGCCGCCCAGCCGGCGATCACGACCAGAGCCGTGCAGATCCCCAACGCGCCGGCGGCCCGCCGAGCAGGCGGGCGGGCTCCGAACAGCGAGCGTGTTCCGCCGGCGACGCCGACCAGATGGGACAGGACGCCCGGCCACGCCTTGAGCGCCGAGAGCACCGGGCCGATCCCGGTGGGATGCCTCGCAAGCCAGAGCATGCCGCGGGTCAGGAGCGCATAGTCGGAGAGCAGCGCGCGCCGCCTGCGCTCGAACTCCGCGAGTCCTGCGTCCCCCTCGTCGATCGCGCGGGGCGTGTGGCGGGCGAGCAGCTCGGCGCACTCGAGGGCGTGCGTCATGCCGCCCCCGGTGATCGGATCGAGCGACCCGGCCGCGTCCCCGAGCAGCACCATCCCGGGCGCGAAGCCGCGCCGCGCCCGCACCGTCAACGACGAGACACCGCGCAACCGGGTCACCCGCCGGGCGCCACGAAGGCGATCGGCGAGCCACGCCTGTCCATGGCACCAGCGGTCGAACAAGGACTCCGCCGGCGAGGCGATGGCGCGGGCACTGGCGAGTGCCGCGACCAGCATCTCGCCCCGCGGCAGCGCCGTGACGTAAAGCTCGTGGTCCTCGCCCAGCAGGATGTCCACCCAGGGCGCGGTCTCGACGCCCGCGGCGAGCTGGAAGTGCGCTCGCATGCCGACGCGCCGGTGGCGTGCGGTCCGGTCCAGGCCCAGGGCGCTCCGGAGCGGGGAACGGGCGCCGTCGGCGGCCACGGTGAGGGGCGCTCGCCGCGCGGTCCCGTTGACCATGAGACCGGTGACGCGACCCCGATCGACGATCGGGCGCTCGACCCTCGCTCGAGTCCGGGCCGTCACGCCCGGAGTCGCGGCGGCGGCCTCGAACAGCACGCGGTCGAGCATGGCGCGCCGCTGGGCGAGACCGGTCGCGGCGACTCCATGGAGGCTCGGAAAGGGCCCGGTCGCGGTCGTGCCGCGGAAGTGGTATCGCACGCCCGAGAGCGGCATGCCTCCCACCGCCGCGGTCAGACCGAGGCGGTCGAGCACCGCCACGCCGGCGGGCATGATCCCTTCGCCGCAGGGCTTCTCGCGAGGGAAATCGTCGCGCTCGAACAGCTCGACGCTCAAACCCGCGCGCCCCAGCAGGATCGCCAGCGTCGACCCGGCCACGCCGCCGCCCGCGATCAGCACGTCGGTCGTTGAGGCCCTGAC
>JBKJXJ010000543.1:0-2511 GCA_046716125.1 Candidatus Eiseniibacteriota bacterium | reverse complement strand
GGACCACGACGGTGGTACGGCGATGCGGGCCGCGCCGCACGACGGTGCGGCGGGCGGCGAAGGCAGGCTCGACGATCTGGAAGCTCAGGACCGTGAGCAGGAACAGCGTGAAGAAGCGTTTCATGGCGGCGGCCTCCTTGGTCATTGAGGGGGGACAGCGACCGGCTGACCCTTCCTTATCCATGCAGTGCGCGTGCCAGCGCCCTGGTGCAATGAAATGCGGGGGGCATGGACCCGTCGGCGGACCACACGGGACAGCCGGCGAGGGGGCTGTGTCAACGATGGATGTTCTCGGAGAACCTCGGACTCGGTGCTAGTGTGGAAACAGCCGCATGGCTTGTCGCTTCTTATCGTTTCTCAACGTCGGGAGGTCTCATGATCCGCTCGATCGTAGGAACTCTGGCTCTGGTGTCCGGGCTCTTGTGCTCCCCTGCGTCGGTGCGGGCCCAGGGCGATGCCTGCCCACAAAGCGTCAAGTTCTGGCTGGATCAATGCGAGCAGGGCGGGAAGAAGAACATCATCTGTCTGGGCGGAATGCAGAACCTGGTTCGCTGCATGATCACGGAGGCCGACGTCATCCAGTGGAAGAAGAACGATGGCTCATTCGAGACCACCGCGAGCCTTGCGGCGCTCTCGAACGCCAATCTCCTCACCGCGATCTGTAGCCAGCTCGCCGGCCCGTCTCCGAAGGATGCCCGGGACACTGCGGAAGCCGAGTATCTTGCACTCATGCTCAACCTCTGCGTCGGGGCGCTGCCGCTGAACGCGCAGACCTCGAAGGACGGCATCGTGAGCGAAGTCATCGATTCCTTCGAGAACGCGCTCAACACGGGCATCGATATCGATCAATGGGAGAAGATCGCTGACAAGGTCAACCAGGGAGGCGTCGACGCCACCCGCTGCCCCGATCCCGAAAGTGTGTTCAGCAGCACCCCGCCCTGCTGAGCGAGGGGCCCATCCCCGTATTGCCGGTCAGGGAGGAGTCCTCGGGCTCCTCCCGACACCGGGCTCCTCACCGCCCCATTCCCATGCATCCCGATGATGAGCGGGCCCATGACCCGGTGATGGGGCACGCCTGATAAACTGGATCCGCGGTTCGCTCTGGCCCCCTTCCGAGATGTGCGGAGGAGGGCTTCATGTCTTCGGCGAGTGGCTCTTAAGCGAACCCCGCAAGGGCGGGGCCGCATCCGTCGCAGCCAACGAGCGAGCGAGCGCGAGGCGGCAAAGGCGTACCTGACCGAACTCCTCGCCGAGCTCGGCCGGGACGGGCCAGGCACGCCCATCGACCAGGTCACGCCCTTTAGCGAGCTGGTGGAGCTGCTGCATTCCGACTACCTGCGGCGGGGCCTCAGGTCGTGGGACCGGGCCGAGCGCGCGATCGCCCACCTTCGCCCGGTATTCGGCTCCCTCTCCGCGACCGCCATATCATTCAGGCGAATCAACGCCTACGTCACCCGCCGCATCCAGCAAGGGGCTCGGGCCGGGACCATCCACGCCGAGGTGGCCGCGCTGGGCCGGATGTTGCGACTCGCCCTTGCGTCCGATCTCATCCACGTCTTGCCGACATTCCCTTCCCTCCCATCGTCGCCCGCTCGCGAAGGGTTCCTGACTCCAGACCAGGTGGACGCAGTCGTGGCGAACCTGAAACAGCCGGTCGCGGACCTCGTCTACACCCTCTGGGTCACCGGCTGGAGACGGCGCGAGATCCAGTTCCTGCGATGGGAGGACGTGAACATGGAGGCCGGCGAGATCCGACTCACCGCCGATCGGTCGAAGACCCGCGTGGCGAGGATGTTCCCCTTCGCCGCTTCCCGGTCGCTCTCCGCCATCGTCAGGGCGCGGTACGCTGCCCGGTCGGCATCGTCCGCGTACCTCTTCGAACGATCGCCAGGTCAACCCGTGAAGGACTTCCGCGAGGCGTGGCGGTCGGCCTGCGAGCGCGCCGGCGTCCCCGGTCGAGTGCCTCATGATCTGCGCCGAAGCCGCGCACGGGCGCTGACCCGTGCCCATGTCCCGCAGTCGGTCGCGATGCGGCTGCTCGGGCACAAGACCGCGAGCATGTTCCTACGGTACGATGTCGCCGCGACCGAGGACTTGGCTGAGGCGGTGGCGGCGGCTGAATCACCGAAGCGCCGCACAATCGAGGGAGAGGCGTCGACCGTCGGTGTGGATCCCGAGGAGAGCGGGACCGAGTAGCCTCGTGATTCCAAGCAGTTCCAAGGTGTGCCGGAGTGGCGAAACTGGCAGACGCGCGGGACTCAAAATCCCGTGAGGCTCAAACCTCGTGCGGGTTCGACTCCCGCCTCCGGCACCAGTCGCAACGAGTTACGAGGTCGGCGCGAGTCGCGCGCTGTGGCTCAAAGCCGAGAATGTGCTCGAACTGTGCTTGTTCTCGGGTTACACGATCACGCAGTCCGCGCTGTTCCCTGACGACGATGGGAGCGACCAGAACATGGGACGGATCCATCCTCTAGCGGAAGGCTATTTCGGGAGCCATCCCGCAGACAAGGC
>JBKJXJ010000542.1:0-3957 GCA_046716125.1 Candidatus Eiseniibacteriota bacterium | reverse complement strand
CCGCGGGCTTCGACCTGCGAGTCCAGCGGCGCGAACTGCCAGGCCAGGATCGCCACGCACAGGAGCGTGGCCACGACTGACAGCGCGACCAGCCGGCGGCAGGTGCGCTCGAGTCGCTCCATCCGCGCCACCAGCGCGCGTCCCTCATCGGGTGTCAGATTCATCGAGCCGCTCCTCCGGATGCGGAATGTCTGAAGATCGGGACCGGCGCCGGCCGACGATGGCGGCGCGCAGGTCATCGGCGCCACCCACCATAGCGGACCAGGCCGTCCCGGTCGCCCCCGTTAGGCTCCCCGTCAGGCTCCCGGGGCGGGAGGCGGCGCGAAGAAGACGACCTGGTTCTTGCGCCCGGATTTGGCCTTGAGCAGCGCCTGGTTGGCGGAGCGCCACAGATCCTGCGGCGTCTCGGCGTGCTCGGGACAGAGCGCGACGCCGATGCTGAGGGTGACCGCCACATCGTGGACGCTCCGATCGAGCGCCTCGAGTCTGACGCGCAGGCGTTCGACGGCGGTGCGCAAGCGCTCCGAGATGGCGCGCGCCGCGTCGGCCTGAACCGGCGCGGCCAGCAGGACCGCGAACTCCTCGCCGCCCCAGCGCGCGACGGTATCGAACGGGCGCACGCCGCCGCGGAGCGTCTGGGCCACCTGGACGAGCACCTGGTTGCCGGCTTCGAAGCCGAACACGGTATTGAAGGATTTGAAGTTGTCGATGTCCGCGATGCACAGCGCGACCGAGGCCTTGTCGCGGCGCGCGCGCGCCAGCTCGTTCTGCGCCTGCAGATCGAAGTATGAACGGTTGTAGACCCGCGTGAGCGGATCCACGAACACCAGCTTCTCGATGCGCTCGGCGCGCTCGAGCAGCCCGCCGCAGTAGTCCGCGAGCAGCGCGATGCGGGCGAGATCGTCGAGCACGTAGGCGTCGGGCGTGGGGCTCGCGATCTCGAGCGTGCCGCGCGCGGCGCTTTCGGCCGATCCGACGGCCACCGCCACCAGCGAGCGCACGTCGCGCGCACGGGCCGCCGCCGCGATGCGCGGCACCCGGCCGGTGTCGGGGCAGTAGTAGATCGCGCCAGGATGCGCCAGCGCATGTTCCGCGAGCGCGGGATCGAGCGGATCCGGTCCGGATTCCACGGGCTCCGGGCCCGCTGCCGACTCTCCCGCGACCGCCGGGCGGGCGTGATAGGCGAGGCGCGCGTCGCCCAGCAGCTCGCGCCCGGCCTGGGCGAACTGGCTCATCACGCCGGGTCGGTCGTCTCCGGAACCGGCGCCGGGGTCGGCGACCACGGTCGGATCGTCGAGGCGTAGCATCTGGCGCAGCTGATCGAGCCGCGTCAGCACGCGCGCCGGCAGCGCCGAGCGCGGATAGGCGAGCACGCCCGGGATGGCCTCGGGCCCGGGCATGTGCAGCGTGATCATCTCGAGCGCATCACGCGGCTGGAACCGCAGCACGGTGCCGGGCCCGTTGGCGGGAGAGGGCACGCGGCGGAGCGCGCCGCCTTCGGCGAGCCGTTCGAGGGTGGAGAGTGCGGCGCTCTCGATCTCGCGCGCCGCGCCGCTGCTCAAGGCCCGTTCGACACGCGACCGGTCCGCGGGCGGCAGCTCCTCGAGCGGCAACACGCGCTCCAGGAGTTCACGGAATCCGATGTCACGCTGCTTCATGGGCCTGTCAACCTGCTTCCCTGCAGGGATGCCCTCGGCGCCGGCGGGGGGGCCGGGCACCCGCGGGGCCGGCGCAGGGATGGATGTGCTCGTGTAGGCTGATCCCCCCACGCGAACGCGAGGATTCTAACACGGACGCACGGGCGATAGGCGCTCCGTGTCGCGCGGCGATCGTGTTTTTCGGCGCCGGACCCGACTTTCGTATGGTGGCGCGAAACCCCGTAACGATGAAGACGGGGCGGGTGCGGGGCCGCCTTTCGGCTAGCGGCGGACGATGCGGAAGACCGCCGCGCTCCCGGCGGCAGAGAAGCGGAGCAGATAGACCCCCGAGCGGAGTTCCTCGCCACGCTCGTCACGGCCATCCCAGGAGAGCGTGGTGAGCCCGCGGGCGAACTCTCCCTGCCGGATCATCCGCACCCGGCGCCCGGTGAGGTCAAAGATCGCCACGTCCCCCGCCACTGCCGACTCGCCCGGGGCGCCGGCAATGTGGAGCTGAACACCGGTCGGCCCGCGCCCGGGGTTGGGATAGACGAACAGGCCCACCGGGCGCGCCAGCGCCGGCGAGATGGTCGCCCGGTAAGGGCCGAATGTGACCAGCCTCGCGCCCGTGTCGGTCGGCACCGTCATCTCGAAGACGTAGAGATAGCTCGTGCCCGGCACCGCCGTGGCGTCCTGGGCGTAGCACGAGCCCAGGCACAGGACGGTCTGGTCGGTGATGCGCGTGGGCTCGCCGCCCGTCACGGGCTGACGCCACACCGTGTACGTGCTGCCCGGGTAGTCGCCGGTGATCGAGACCTGAGGCACGCCGCCCGGATAACGGAGGACGAACTGCGGTTCGGCCATCGCGAGGGACGCGCTCAGCGCCAGGGCGGCGATCGTGAGAAGCACGGTGGTGCGCGGCATCCGAGTTCCCTCGTTGGCGTGGATGGTGACCGGCTCGACGTGATGAACATGGTACCCCGCACGGCTGCCGGCGTGACCGGAAAACCGCCCCCGAGCGTGCTCCTCACCTGGTCCGCGTTACAAAAAGATCCCCGCCCGGGCCGAAACCACTTGACACCCCCGTGCGCCCATCCCTACGTTACAAGCCATTGTGCCGCCTCACATTGCTGACTTGGAGCGGACCCCATGCTGCTTTCGGAACTCCTCGAGCCGCCTGCCGTACGACCCCGCCTGAAGGCCAGCAGCAAGCGCGATGCGATCGCGGAGCTGGTGGAACTCATGGAATCCGCCCACGGCATCGACAGCCAGGGCGAGATCCTGGACCGGGTGCTCCGCCGGGAGGCGATGATGTCCACCGGGATCGGCAACGGGGTCGCCATCCCCCACGGCAAGGCCCGGGCGGTGGACCGCATGATGGCCGCCTGCGCCGTCTCGGCCGCCGGGGTGGAGTTCGAGGCCGTGGACGGCGAGCCGGCCAGCCTGTTCATCCTGCTGGTCTCCCCCGAAAGCGTCGGGACCCCGCACGTCAAGGTGCTGGCCAACATCTCGCGGCTGCTCAAGGAGGAGACGGTGCGCAAGAGCCTGCGCGAGGCCGAGACCTCCGACGCGTTCCTCGCGGTGATCCGGACCGCCGAAGCCAAGTTCCTGGCGGCCACCTCGACCTGATGTCTTAGCGGCCCCGCCCGGCCTCCTGAAGGCCGGTCGTCGCCGGCGAACCACCCCGAGGCACTCGCCGCCGAACGGAATCCCAGTCCAGCCCCAGCCCAGCCCCAGACCAGGAAGGACGCGGGTGGAATTCCTCGATTGCTGGACCGAGCTCACACTACCCGATCTGCTGCGGCTGCTGGCGCCCGCCCTGTTCCTGACCGTGGCGACCCTGCTGCCGGGTGTGCGGATCGTGCGTCTGGCGGCGATCGGCGTGGCGCTCACCATCCCGCTGGTGGAAGAGCTCGGCGTCTCGCCCCGGTTCACCGTGGCCTGGAGCGCGCTGTGGCTGTTGATCGCCTGGGGCAGTCGGGGCCAGGAGGGCGCGGCGAGGCGTCCGCTCGCCGCGCGGCACGGGGTGCTCGAGGCGGGCACCGTCGGGCTCCTGCTTGGCATCGTCCTCATGGCGCTCCTGATCGCCGCCGTCGCGCGCCAGGCGCTCTCGCCCGAGGAAGCGCGACGGGCCTCCTACGGGGCGCTGCTCCTGATGCTCGGGCTTCTCCACCTCATGCTCCACGGCCACGCGCGGCGCGCGGGCGTGGCGTTCGGCTCGCTCGGCCTCGGGCTCCAGGTGCTGGAGAGCGCGGCGCGCGAGGCGCAGGTGTTCGTGGCCCTCAATCCCGGCGGCGCGGTGTTGCTCGCCACCGTGCTG
>JBKJXJ010000541.1:0-7506 GCA_046716125.1 Candidatus Eiseniibacteriota bacterium | reverse complement strand
GGGATCCACGATACCGTTCACCGATGCGAGCGCCTGCCGGAGCTTGTCGGCCTCCTGGCGCAGGACGTCCTCCCGCTGGCCATAAAGGCGAACCACGATGGGTTCATCCACGCGTGTCAGCGCCTCGCCGAACCGGGAGCGCAGGAAGGTCATGACATCGCCATCGACGCCGGGATAACCGGCGACGACCTCCTCCACGGCCGCGACGGTCTTCTCGTAGTCGGCGCCTGGAGCCAGGTTGACCCACATCTCGCTCGAGTGGATGCCGACCACCTGATCCGACAGGATCGCACGGCCGACGTGTGCGCCGACGTTGCGGACGCCGGCGATCGTCTTGAGCTCCTTGCTGACCCGGTCGATCATCCGACTCATGGCCGCGCGCGAGGTCCCGGGGGCGGCGTCCCAGTGGACCAGCAGATCGGGTTCCTTGAAGTTCGGCGCCGGAGCGATGTTGAGCCGGGGCAGGATGAAGAATCCAGCGATGCCGGCGATGACGACCAGAGCGACCGCGGCCCGGGGCACGACGGGGGACATCCCTTCTGCCGTGTTCCTGACCCAGGCGCCGAAGGGGTTCTCATGCCGCACCAGCTGCGACTTCTGCAGCAACAGCATGGCGAGGGCGGGCGTGAGGGTCATCGCGACGACCAGGGAGGCAAGAACCGCGAGGGCGTATGACTTGACGATGGGGTTCACGAGGGCCCCCGCTGTTCCCGCCATGAAGAGTGCGGGCACCGCCGCCAGCAGGACGATCGCGGTGGCGAAGAACATCGGGCCACGGACCTCGGCCAGGGCGCCGAGAAGTGTGTTCCCGATGGACGCGCCGGGTCCCGCGCGCAACCGTCGCATGACGCTGTGCGCGTAGACGATGGCGTCGTCGATGACGACGCCGAGCGCGATCATGAGGCCGGCGAGCACCATCGCGTTCATGGTCGCGCCCGACCAGTAGATCACCAGCATCGCGGCCATCAGGGACGACGGGATGGCGATCAGGCCGATGAGGGCGGCTCGCCAGCTGTGGGACAGCGCGAGGAGGAGGATGGCGACCAGGGCGAGGGCGATCAGCAGGGCGCGCTCCACGTTGCCGATCGAGGTGCGGATGTAATCGGCCGGGCTGTAGATCGTGGGATCGAACTCGATCCCACCGAGACCGGGCTTGAGGGCTTCCAGTGCCTCGAGAAGGTCATCGGAAACGTCGAGCGTGTTCGCGCCGGGCATCTTCTCTATGACCAGCAGGAGACTTGGGCCGCCGCCGTTGACGGCATCACCGATCAGCGGCTGGTGATCCTCGACCACGTTCGCGACATCGCTCAATGGAATCGTCGTGCCTTCGACCGGGACCTTCGCGAGGTCGGCGGCCGTGGTGATGGGTAGCACGTGTCGCACGCCGAGCCGCTGGTTCGGGGTCTCGACGAAGCCGCCGGTGCCGGCGACCGAGGCTTCAAGGAAGCTCAGCGGCGAGTACCAGAGTGAGTTGCCGGCCGTCTTCACGATGTCGAGAAGCGTGATGTCCGTGCCACTCAGTCGCGCGGGATCGACCTGAACCTGGAGCTGGCGTTCACGCTGGCCCCAGATGGCCACGTTCGCGACGCCGGGAACTCCCATGAGCCGGGGACGGATCGTCCACCGCGCGAGGACAGACATCTCCATCGCGCTTTGGGTCTTCGAAGAGAGGCCGACGAGCATGATGCGGTTGGTCGACGAGAGCGGCTGGAGCATCTGCGGCGGCTGGGACACGTTCGGCAGCGCATGCGCCTGTGTCAGCCGCTCCTGCACCATCTGCCGCGCATGCATGGGGTCGGTGCCGCGCTTGAACTCGAGTTCGATGGACGACAGTCCCGGGACCGACTCCGAGCGCATGACCTCGACCCACGGGGTTCCCGCGAGGAGGTCGGCCTCGATTGGGACGGTGATCAACTGCTCGACCTCGGAAGCGGAGAGCCCGAGCGCTTCAGTCTGGACGTTCACGGTGACCGGGAGGATCTCCGGGAACACGTCCACCGGCATGTCGCCGAGCCGGGTGATCCCGACGGTCATCACAACGACCGCGACGACGACCACCAGGGTGCGCAACCTCAAGCTGGCTGAAACGATGGAACCGATCATGACTGCTGACCCCCGTGCACGCTCATCTGTCTGCCCCGTTCGAGTTGCTTCGGACGCTGCATTGGCAGGAGTCGTTCTGACCGTTTGCGCGGCATTTCGACCCGCCAAGAATTCGGATCGCGCCCCAACGCGGACGCGATGTGACATGCCGGCCATGGCGGGCGTCCCTGGACCAAATCCAGCTTGGTCTTCCGGAATCAGGGACGTCACAATGCTTGGGAAGCGGCCTCCTCCGGGAGGAAGTGTTGCGTGAGGATGAAATGTTATGAGTCATAGTGAAACTATGTCAAGAGAAAGTCTCGGGATAGTCTTCTCCCGGTCTATTATTCTGGAACAGTGTGGATGCGAGGGCGTCCCGATCGGAGGAGTCGGCGATCGAGGAAGTGGCTCGAGGCGGTGAAGCGGAGTTGCGATCCGGAAGTTGATGGCGTCGGGGGGACCGTCGCCCGGAGCCTACTCGATCACGGATCGCAGCCGGGTCTTGTCCGTGAGGTGGAACTCGATGCCCATCACCGTGACGACGCGCTTGCGGGCGTCCAGCCGCTCGATCTTGCCCACTACCGCGATCTGGGTCCTCAACCTGGGCTCGTGGACAAGCTCTTCGGACTCGTCATCGATCTCGTCGGCAAGCAGGATGCGGCTCTGCAGATAGGTGCCGTCCACCTCGACCAGCATCCCGGCGCGCAGGTCGGCAAAGCCCCTGAAGACGCCTCTGGGATTGTCGAAGTTCGTGTTGTCCGTCGCCCGCACCCGGCACGCGCCGATCGAGAACTCCCGTTTGGCAGGGTCGATGGCGGAGACCGTCCCGCGCAGCGACCAGTCATCATCCAGGAAATCGCCGGCCAGCTGACCCACATGGGTACAGGACGCGGTCGGGAGGCGCCGCGTCACACCCTCGAGCTGGATCCAGCGACCCGTCTTCAGTCCAGACACGTAGGCCGCGGCGGCCCCCGGTTTGCCCGGCTGGGACTGCCCGGACGCCGGGCCCAGCAGGATCGCGAGCAGCGAGGACAACAGGATGACCTGCCCTTTGTGGTGGTTCTTCACGCGATCACCTCGTCCCGCGGACAGGCCGTCATCTGCGCTCCATTCCCTCGTCCGCCGGTCGTGATGCCTCGTCCTCCTGGAGCGGCGGTCGCGGCTCGAAGAGGTATCCCGCCCCGCGAGCCGTCCTGATGAATCGCGGCCGGTCCGGATCGGGTTCGATGTGCTTGCGCAGGCGCAGGACGTGATTATCCACGGTCCGTGTCGTCTGGTTCTCGGCATAGCCCCAGGCATCCTTAAGCAGGCGTTCCCGGGAGAGCACCTCGCCCGGGTGATGGATGAGGTATTCGAGCAGGCCGAACTCGCGCCGGGTGAGCGGCCGCCACCGGCCGGCCCGGTGCACGCCGTGCCGGTCCAGATCCACAACCACGTCGCCGATCCGGACCTGGGAGGGGGCATCGTCGGCTGCCCGCGGACCCGGCTCGACGCGGCGCAGGTGCGCCCGGACCCGGGCCAGCAGCTCGCGCAGACTGAACGGTTTCGTCACGTAGTCGTCGGCCCCCAGCTCGAGGCCGAACACGCGGTCGTTCTCCTCTGACCGCGAGGTAAGGATGATGATCGGGCATCGGACATCCTGATCCCTGATGCGCTTGCAGATCTCGAGCCCGCTCATGCCCGGGAGCATGAGATCGAGCAGGATCAGGTCCGGCGCCTCGTCGAGCACGATCTGGAGGCCCTCGGGGCCGGTGCGGGCGGAGAGGACCTCGTAGCCCTCGCCCTCGAGCGCGCCGGTGAGTCCGAACACCATGGACTCGTCGTCTTCGATGATGAGCACGCGTTTCATCCCCGTTGACCTCCGAGGCGTTCGACGGTGTCAACATCCTGAGCGGTCAACGTCGGCAGCTCCACCACGGCATCCCCGTGCGGGGCAGGAAGGGTCACGGTGAACGTGGAGCCCCTGCCGACCTCGCTCCGCACGGAGATCTCACCGCCGTGGGCGCGCACGATTTCGCGCGAGAGGGCGAGGCCCAGTCCCAGACCCCCCTGGGTCCTGTCGTCCATCCGGCGCCAGGTCGAGTAGAACTTGTCGAACACGCGACGCAGATGCCTCGGCTCGATTCCGACGCCACGATCGGTCACGTCGATCACGACCGCGGCCCCGGTGCTCCTCACCCGGACCTCGATCGTCCTGGTCGCGGCGCTGTACTGCACGGCGTTGGTGAGCAGATTGAGGATGACCTGGGAGATCGCGTCCGCGTCCAGGCGCATCGCGGGGAGCGGGTCCTCGACCGAGATCCGGAGGTCGAACCCGCGCGCGTCCGCGTTCGGCCGGAAGGACTCGACGGCCGCGGCGACCACCGACCCGGCGTCGCCGGGCTCGAATCGGTATTGCTTCACGTGCCGCTCCATCCGTGAGAAGTCGATGACCCGGTCGATGAGACGGTTCAGCCGGTCACACTCCTGGCGGATGATTTCCAGATATCGCACCGAGTTGGCGGAGGCCCGTGCCGGCGGACCCCCACGAGGGGCGGCCGCCTGCAGCTCGAGCAGCTCGGCGAACATCCGGATCGAGGCCAGGGGAGTCCGAAGTTCGTGCGTGACATTGGATACGAACGTCGTCTGGGCGCGCGACAGGTACGCCTCTCGTCTGGCGCGCATGATAAACAGGTATCCCCCGACCAGGATGCTCAGAAGCATCACCGAGATGACCCACAGCCAGGCGGTATGGCGGAGGTCGAGCTGGCGCATCGCCGTCGGAACGTCCCGCAGGTAGACGGCCACCTGCCACGAATCGAACGGCGGCGCGAGCTCCTGTGCGGCCATGAACGTCCCGCGTGCCGCGTCGGCGCCGATCACCACCGCCCCTCCGTGGCCGAGGATCGCGATGCCGCCTTCGGGATCCATGGGCAGGTTTCGCAGGGCGGCGAAGAGTTGTTCCTGGAGCCGCGCGAGGTCGATCTGCGCGCCCACGATGCCGGTCGCGTAGGCCTCCTGAGCGTCCGGCAATGCCCGGTAGGCGAGGAGGAACGGCACTCCCTCCGTGCGCGAGGTCATGTACCGGGTCCGGGGGCTGAAGCTCTTCTGGCGGAACGACAACTCGCTCAGCTCGGTATCGAGCAGATGGATGAAGTACTTCTCGCTGATGCGCTTCTTGCCCTGCTCCCCAAGGGCGGCGAACGAGTTCGCGAACGGTTGGCGGTCGTCCACGGGGATGGCGTCCAGGAGCTGGGGGAAGAGGGACTGGATCAGCTCCGAATAATACGAATACTGCATCGTGGTCATCGCGTCGCTTCGTCTGAGGAGGTCCCGGTTCAGTTCGAGCAGAGCCTCGAGCGCCTCCGGATGGCGGTTCAGCCCCTGGAGCGAGATCGCGATCTGATATTGGGCGAGGAAGCGCAGATACATTCGGTTGAGGTCCCGGACGTCCGGATGGCGCTCGAGCAGGTCCCGAAAGGTCACGAGCGCGCCCGTCCAGTCGCGCGCCTTGAGCTGGGCCCGCCCGACACAGCTCAACGCGATCGCCTGCAGACGAGGGTTCTCGACCTTCGTGAGGATGTCGCGGTAGGCGGCGACCGCGGCGCGCATGTTCCCCGCGGTGTATTCCAGCTCTTCTCCCCGGGCGACGAGGCGTGCGAACGGCTCATGTTCGCGCGGACGCGGGACAGCGGCGGCGCCGGCATCCGGCGGGTCGAACTCCCGGTTGACCAGACCCGGGGGATAGAGGATTCGCCCGGGCGCGCTGAGGAGGAAGTAGTGGGCGATGGACGGTTCGCGACCCTCGAACTCGCGCACCAGTTCGGGCGTCGGCTTGCCGCGCGAGGCGCTGATGAGGGCATCGAACTCGGCGATCCACCGGGACTCGAGGCTCGAGAGTTGATAGTTCATCTGACGGGCCGCGAGGTTGGCGATCTGCCCGTAACTCGACTTCAGGCGCTCGAGTGAATATGACTTCTCGTTCTCGATCGCGCGCCAGCTGAGGATGCCCAGCACGGCGCTCGGCAGCATGATGAGGCCGAGCAGCGTGAGCGCCGTCCCGGTTCCGCTGGGCGGTGTCGGGAGCCGGAACCGGGGGCCCCGGCCGCGCGGTCGGAGTCGGGTGGGGCGGCGGGCGCCGGTATCTTCGGGAGGGCCCTCACCGTCGGGTTTCGCGAGATCCCGGCGGGGACCGGATTGGAACGCATCGTCGGACACGTGAATAATCCTAAGGCCCGCGCGCGTCCCGGACAACGCCGGATTTCACGAAGCGATCGCAATATGATTGGTGATGGACGAACCGGCGTTCCATATTGGGGATTCCCGCCGCGGAATCGGTCATTTGACGCAATCCGGATGTCGCGCGACCCTCGCTCACTCCCGGAGGCGAAGTGGCGCCCCGCGAGGAGGAGCGCGCTGCGCAAGGGCATACGGTCGGCGCGACGCCGGGACGGCATCCCGGCACGAATCTCGCGAGGCCACCGGGCTGTCTCGTGGAACCGGCGGGTGAACTCGGTGCCCGTGCGCCGACCGAATTGTCTGGAGGACTCTGTGATTCCCATCTCGCTCTGCAACGCAAACGTCCGGAAGCGACTTCGAAACGGTGCGACCTCATCGGTTATCATCCTCGCTGTCGTGCTGGCAGCAGTTCCCGCTTCGAGCGTGTGCGCGTCGACGTACTACGTCGACAATCAACATCCGAACAGCTCGGCGGCGGGGCCTGGCACGGAGTCCGCGCCCTACCACACCATCTCCTCGGCCGTGGCCGCCCGCAAAGGCCCTGGCATCACGATCGTGGTCAGGCCGGGCATCTATCGGGAACAGGTCGTCATTTCGGCCTCCGGCACTCCGGAAGCCCCGTACGTGATCCGCGCCGACGGTCCAGGCGTCGTGGTGGACGGCGCGGACAGTTATTCCAGCGCGGGACTGTGGGTCGAGCCCGCCGCGGCCGCGATCGAGGGTCCTCAAGGACTTCAGGTACTGGACCACGCGTGGCGGGCGTCCAACGTCACCTGGGCGACTCAGCAGGTATTCGCGGACGGCCGGCGGCTCACGCCCTCGACCGCGGCTCCCGAGGAGCTGCCCGTGGATGCGTACACCTGGGTCCGGGGTCAGGGTCTTTACGTGAATCTCGGCGGGGACAATCCCGGGCGGCACGAGCTCCTGGTCGGGCGGCGTCCCACGGCGTTCCGGATCGCGGGCCGGTCCTGGGTGACGATCGAGGGTTTCGAGATCAAGCGGGTGGAGGATGCCGGGATCAACGTGTTCTTCGGATCCACGGACCTCGTCCTCGCGCGCAACCAGGTGACGCTCTGCAAGACCTATGGCATCAAGGTCTCAGCGGGGGCGCGCGTGGTGATCGAGGGCAACTCGGTCTCCGAGAGTGCCCTCCATGGGATCGGGCTCACCAACGGCACCTTCGACTGCACGCTGCGCAACAATGAC
>JBKJXJ010000540.1:0-2910 GCA_046716125.1 Candidatus Eiseniibacteriota bacterium | reverse complement strand
GGCTTGGAGTGCCCGGCCGGACACGGCCCACCTCACGCTGGCGATGAACATCAGCGCTCGCGAGTTCCGTCACCCGGAGTTCGTGGCATGGGTGCTGGAGGTGATCGATCGTTCCGGCGCCAATCCGCAGAGACTCATGCTGGAATTCACCGAGAGCCCGTTGCTGGACACGATGGAGGAAACCATCGCCAAAATGACCGCCCTGAAAGCTCGCGGTGAGGGCTTCTCCCTGGACGACTTCGGCACCGGCTATTCCACGCTCTCCTATTTGAAGCACCTGCCCCTGGACCAGGTGAAGATCGACCAGTCCTTCGTACGCGATGTACTCACCGACCCCAACGATGCCGCCATTGCCCGCAGCATCATCGCCCTGGGGCAAAGCCTAGGCCTGGCGGTCATTGCCGAGGGTGTGGAAACCGGGGAGCAGCGGGACTTTCTTGCACTCCAAGGCTGCCAGGCCTTCCAGGGTTATCTCTTCGGCCGGCCGGGACCGGTGGAACTCCTTCAGGAGACGGCAGAGTCAGATGCGAGCTGAGAGTTCTTTGCTCCGGGTTCAGTCCAGCTCACCCGACTCACTCCCTACGACCCGAGCTTCGCTGAGACGATGAACGTTACAAGAGGGGCGCCGAGCTGCGTGCGGCCGGGCCACATCCCGTTGACATCGCGGCCCGCCGGCTGTACCTAGATGGGCAGTCGGGGCGGGGTGGTTGTCCCGCGAGGTTCGTCCACGGGCGCAAGTCCCCGCAATCCGCTGGCTTCACACGCTGGCACGGGCACTGCATGGAGACCGGAGAGGTCGACTCAGCGCAGTCCCCCTATCAAGAGACCAAGGAGGTCGCCGCCATGAAACGCTTCTTTACGCTGTTCCTGCTCGCGATCCTGAGCTTCCAGATCGTCGAACCCGCCTTCGCCGCACGCCGCACCGTCGTCCGGCGTGGTCCGCATCACCGTACCACCGTCGTGGTCCATCACAACTGGCCGATCCGCCGCGCCCACCGGGTCGTGGTCGTGCGCCCGGCGCGGGTCGCGTGGCGCGTCGCTCCGGTGGTGTTCCTGCCGGTCGCCGTCCGGACCGGTGTGGCCATCGCCCGCGCCAGGAGCGACGAAGCGCGCATCGTGCTCAAGATGGAGAAGTAGCGGCGCCTGCGAAGAAGGCCTCGGCGGGTCGGTCTTCACCGGCCCGCCGTCGGCGCTTGGGGCCAGGGCCACCTGTTTGCACCCCTCGAGAGTCGGTGTGGGGCCCCACAGGCCGCTCCGGTATCCTGCGCCCATGACCGCGAGGAGCCGCCGTGCCGTCGCTGCGGGTTTCGGGGAGCACAGACTCGATCGCCGGGGGAGGCTGGCGCTCGGGCTGATCCTGTTGTTGGCGCTCGCAGCCCGGCTGCTCTACGTCTCGCTCGTCGAGCCGATGCGCGTTCAGTCCGACGCATCGGGCTACGATGCCGCGGCGCGACGGCTGGTAGCGACCGGCACATACGCCTTTCCGGTGGGCAAGGCGCTGTGGTCCGACGACGTGTTCCGCGAAGACGCGTGGGCGGACTACCTGCGAATGCCGTCAAACGCATGGTCGATGCCCGGCTACAGTGGGTTTCTCGCGTTCGTTTACAGGCTCTTCGGTCCCGGGCGATTCGCCGCCGTGCGGCTGGTACAGGCGGTCCTCGGGGCGGCCACGCTGGCGCTCATCTTTTTCGTTGCCGACGCGGCTCTGGGACGGCGCGCGGCGTGGATGGCGCTGGGCTTGAATGCCCTATACCCACCGAGTTACTGGGCGGCCACGTTTCTGCTGACCGAGACGCTCTTCACGATGTTGCTGGTCGCCCAGATTGCGCTCATGGTCTGGGCGGCACGGTCACGGCGTGTGGTCGCGTACGCGGTTCTTGGCCTGGCAACCGCCGCCGCGGTCTACGTCAGGCCGGTGGCGGCTCTCGTGCCGGCACTGCTGCTCGCGTACGAAGCGCATCGCTGGCTTCGGGACCCTGCTCCACGGCAGAGCCTGCGTCGTCACGCGGTGCGGTTTGCGGCCCTCGCGATGGTGGTCGTGGCATTGATGGCGCCGTGGTGGATGCGCAACATGCGGCTCTATGGCGTCTTCATACCGACCACGTCGGCCGCCGCACTGCCCGCGGCTCAGGGAGAACTCATCGTCCGCGGGCTACCGGTGCCGGACGAGTCGAACGCCCAGTTCGCGCTCCCCGCGCTGACGGGATACGACGATCGCGTGTACGCGGCCGTGGTCGCCAGACAGATCCATTCCACCATGCCGCCGGCCTCGCCCGCCGATCTCGCGGCCGCCCGGCTCAGGCGATTGAGGATGCTGGGCTACGCACTGTCCTCGCCCTTCAACTTCTTCAGCGAGCGGTATCCGATGCTCAGCTGGCAGGTCGCGATGCAAGTCGCCATCCTGGCATTCGGCCTCGTCGGTCTGTGGCGAAACCGGCGCCGGCTCGAAGCGGCGTGGCTGGTCGCTGCCGTCGCCGCCTATGTCGTGCTCGTCCACTGGCAGCTGTCGATGCTGTTGTCGCGCTATCTCTACCCGGCGATGCCGCTGGTGCTGGCGCTGGCGGGAGCCGGGATCGAAGGGCTCCTGCCCGTCTGGAGACGGCAACCGGCCCGTGGTGGACCACCGCCCCGGCCCTTCGCGCGGCGCGCATAGTCCGCTACCGGTGGCAGGTCCCGCTGCCCGAGTCCGTGTAGGTCCGGCCGGCGACAGGGATGAACTCCCACGAATAGGTCCCGGGCCCCAGCGTCAGCTTGAGCACGCCATTGGTGTCCGTGTTGTACGCCTCTGTGTTGGCGATCGGGTTGGTGAAGACGTAATTGCCCGCCCCGCCCATCCCGGCCACGAACTGCCGGATGCCGCGCGCGGGATCGGCCACGCCGGTCGGGGTCTGAGGTGCGAACCGCTGGTAG
>JBKJXJ010000539.1:0-2528 GCA_046716125.1 Candidatus Eiseniibacteriota bacterium | reverse complement strand
GATCCGCCTCCAGCTCGACCACCTTCGCCAGATCCTCCGACGCGACGTTCACGTAGTAGCAGGTGAAGTCGTCGGTGGTGTAGGCGTTGGTGTTGGCGCCCATCCCGGTCATGAGGCGCTCGCGCACCTCGGCGGGATACTTCGGGGTGCCGCGGAACATCATGTGCTCGAAGAAGTGGGCGAAGCCGCTGTGGCCCGCTTCGACCTCGTCGCGGCTCCCGGTCCGGACCACCGAGTAGTAGGAAGTGAGTCCGCTTCCGGGCATCGGGATCAGGATGGTCTTGAGGCCGTTGTCGAGGGTCTGGACCTCGTACTTGTACGGGAAGACTCCCGCCTGGGCGGGGACCGCCGCCAACAGCAGCAGCAATCCTGCGTAACCTAGGATGCGCATGGGTGCTCCTTTCAACGGAGTCGTGGGGTTGCGGTACGGGGGGAGGCGAGATCCGTCGCATCCTACGTCCCGCGCGCCGGGGTCGAAAAGGGGGTTCGACCGGCGCGGTAGCCGCGGGCACCGGCGCGGCTCCACTCGCCCATTGCGGCGCGCACGGCGTTGGGCTTTCATGGAACAGACCAGTCGCCTCGTATGAGACTGTTGACGCACCCCTGACCCCGGTCCCCACCCCTCGGAGCCCGCCATGCACTTCAAGCAGTTCTACGTGAGTTGTCTCGCCCACGCCTCGTACCTGATCGGCGATGGCGGCGAGGCGGTCGTGGTGGACCCCTCGCGCGACATCCAGATGTATCTCGACGAGGCGGAGGCGCACGGGCTCACGATCAAGTGGGTCCTCGAGACCCACCTGCATGCCGACTTCGTCTCGGGCCACCGCGAGCTGGCGGCCCGCACCGGGGCGACCATCGCGATCGGGGCCAGGGCGGAAGCCGGCTACCCGCACCGCGCGCTGAACGAGGGCGACGAGATCCGCATCGGCGGACTCGTCATCCGGGCGCTCGAGACCCCGGGGCACACCCCCGAGAGTCTCTCGTTCCTGGTGTTCGAGCGGCCGGGAACGGAGAAGCCGTGGGGCGTGCTCACCGGCGACACGCTGTTCGTGGGCGACGTGGGACGCGTGGACATCCTTTCCTCGCGGCTGCCGGTCACCGAGCTGGCCGGCCTCATGTACGACAGCCTGCACAAGAAGCTGCTCACCCTCCCCGACGACACCCGCGTCTATCCGGCCCACGGCGCGGGGTCGCTGTGCGGCCGCAACATCAGCAAGGACACCTGGAGCACGATCGGGCGCGAACGCATGATGAACGCCGCCTTGAAGCCCATGACCCGCGAGGCGTTCATCACCGAGGTCACGCGCGACGTGCCCGAGACCCCCATCTATTACCTCCACTCGCGCGACATCAACAAGGCGGGACCGCGCCTCGATGCCGAGCGCCCCATGCCGTCGATGATGGCGCCGCGCGACGCGGCCGCCCGCGTGGAGCGCGGCGCGGTCATCGTGGACACCCGGCTGGTGGAGGCGTTCGCGGCGGCGCATGCCAAAGGCTCGCTCAACGTGCCGCTCGACGGGCAATACGCCTCGTGGGTGGGGACGCTCCTCGCGCCCGACCAGGAGATCATCCTGGCCGCGGACCGGGACCGGATCGAGGAAGCGGTGATGCGCCTCGCTCGTGTCGGGTACGAGAACGTGGTCGGGGTGCTCGAAGGCGGCGTCGAGGGCTGGCGCATCGCCGGCCTCCCGGTCGGCACGATCGCCCAGGTGCCGGCGTCCGCGCTCGCGGGCTCCGGTCGGCGCATCCTCGACGTGCGCCGCGGGCGAGAGTGGGAAGAGGGGCACGTGCCCGGGGCCACGCACATCCCGCTCGCCGAGCTCCCGAAGCGCGCGGCCGAGCTGGACCGATCGGCCGAGTGGACGGTGATGTGCGCCAGCGGCTACCGCAGCGGCATCGCCGGCAGCGTGCTCAAGCGTGCGGGGTTCGCCCGGGTGGTGAACGCCGTCGGGGGCCTCGAGGCCTACCGCGCCGCGGGCCTCCCGGTCGAGAGCGGCGCCCCGGCGGGGGCGTGAGCGCGGCGCGGGGCTCCATCCGCGATCATGGCGTGAGCCCCGCATGACCACCCCGGACCGCGATGCGCCCGCCCTGGGGGAGACCGCGCGGCAGTTCGGCGCCCATGCCCGCCAATACGCGGTGAGCCAGGCGCACATCGAGGGCGCCACAAGGCTCACCCTGCTCGAGCGCATGGAGCCCGTGGCCGACGAGTGGTTGCTCGACGTGGGGAGTGGACCCGGCCCGGTGGCGGTGACATTCGGGCCCTACGTCGCCGGCGCCGTGGCGTTCGATGTCGCCCCCGAGATGCTCCACGCCGCGCGGCTCGCCGCCCGCCGCGCCGAGGTCGCCAACCTGCGCGTGGTGTGCGGCGACGTCCACCGGTTGCCGTTCCCGGACCGGTCGTTCGGGCTGGTCGCCTCGCGCGCCTGCCCTCATCACTTCGCCGACATCCGCGCCGCGGTCGGCGAGATGGCGCGCGTGCTCACCCTGGGCGGGCGGTTCGGGATCGCCGACGGCACGGTGCCCGACGA
>JBKJXJ010000538.1:0-4867 GCA_046716125.1 Candidatus Eiseniibacteriota bacterium | reverse complement strand
GGCCGGGCGCCAGCTACTGCGCGACGCGATCGAGCGCAATCAGGTCATGCTCCTCGAGGCGTCGAATGTAATGGACGCTGTCAGGGCGCGCGTCGCTCTCTACGACTCGGTGGCTAAAGCCCGGGGGAAGCGAATCAAACTCTACGTCAACGTGGGCGGCGGCATCGTGAGTCTGGGCGGCACCCAGAACGGACGTCTCATCCCGGCCGGGCTCACCCGCCGGCTCGCCGCGCGCAGCTACCCCAATCGCGGCGTGATCAATATCCTCGCCGAGCGCGGCATCCCGGTCATCCATCTCCTGCAGGTCGAGAAGCTGGCGCGTGAGGAGGGCATCCTGGACGCCGGGAGTCGCCGCGTGCAACCGGGCAAGGGGATGCTGTTCATCAAGTACAAGTACAACCTCTGGATCGTGGCCGCGGCTGCCGCCCTGGTGCTGCTCGTCAACCTGTTCGTGCTGCGCCTGGATCTGCGCCACAAGCTGCTGGGCCAGCCCCATCCGGAAAGGACGCCTCTGGCATGAGACTCGCCCGCCTCCTGGCCTTCGCCGCCGTCTCACTCGCCGCCGGAATCCTGCCGTCCCCCGCCGCGATCGCCGCCAGGTGGGAGGCGATCGAACGGCTGCCCGGTCAGTCCCCGGTGGTCGTTCTGGTCGAGGAGAAGCCGAGGAACTACTTTCGCATCACGCCCGAGAAGCCGCTCACCGTTCCGATCGAGGGGCCGGCGCGGCTCCGCGTGGTGTCCCGTCTCGAGCTGCCGCTGGGAGCGAAGCAGGTGGTGTCCTACAGCGTGCGAGTCACCGAGGGGGGCGCCGAGCTCGACCGTGGGGACACCGAGAGCTCGGCCTCCACTCAGGTGCGTAGCCCCGAAGGGAAGCACCTGATCGGGAAGAGCCGGCGGCTGGGCGTGGACGTCCCTGCGGGCAAACATGTGCTGACACTCTCGGTCGTGGGCGCCCCCGCGCTCCTGGTACGGCTCCACCAAGCGGCCCCTGCCTCGGAGGGGGAGCCCACCGTCACGCTGACGCCGATCGAAGCGCCGCGCAGCGTAACGGTCCAGGAAGGGGGGAAGACGATACCCTACTACAGCGTGCTGCCCGGGCACCCGGTCAAGCTGCGCGTGATCGGCCCGACCTCCCTCGACCTCATCACCCGGCTCGACTTCGATGCCACCATGCGCGGCACGCAGACGTACCGGCTGGCCGTCTCCGAGCACGGGAAGCGCATCCGCGATCTGCAGTTCAAGACCACCAAGTCCACGACGGCCGTCTACGCCGACCTCGCCGACCGCGTGCCCTCCAAGTTCGACCGCGTGCGCCTGCCGATCGGCCGCGGGCTTCATGAGATCACCATCGAGCTGCTGTCGCCGACACGCGGTTCGGCCGAGATCCATGCGCGCATCCCACAACCGGCCGTGGGGACCCAGGAATGAGCCGGCGGGCCAGTGCCCCCCTGCTGCTGCCTGCGTTCCTGCTCGTCACGGCCGCGGTCGCGCCGGCGGCCCGCGCGGCGGGCGGACAGAGCCTGAGCCTCGTCACGAGGCTCTCAACCTTCTACGACGACAACTTCCTCGAGTACTCGGCTGGGCAGATCCGCGACTTCGAGCTTGGCCTTCATCCCGACCGGTACGCGATCGAGACCCGCGACGACCTCGTCTTGAACCCCTCGCTGGCGACGACGTGGGAGCTCGACCGGGGCCGCGGCCGACGGCACGCGCTGTACCTCAGGGGCCAAGGGTACTTCCACGCCGAGAACGGGAAGACGGACTTCCGCTCCGTGAGCATCGGGTGGCGTGAATCGTGGTCACGCGACCGGCGGCTCGCGTTCTCCTACTACCTGCTGCCGCGCTACTACCTCCGTCAGCTGTTCGATGACGACGTCGCGCCGCCCTACGCCGGCCTGAGCCGGTACCGGCGCGCGGATTTCAGCCTCCAGATCGCTTCCACCGGCTGGACGCAGCGACTCACACGCAGGGCGCTGCTCGAGCTCGGCTACCAGTACGAGCGGCGAAACTACAACCATGACTTCGACGAGCGTGACTCGGACCTGCACCAGGGCGAGCTCGGTGTAAGCCTCGTGCGACTTCCCCATCGCGGGACCGTCCGACTGGGCGGTGCTTACCGAAAGAGCCAGGCCCGCGCAAAGGACGCCAATGAGGCCGAGCCGCTCCCGGACCCCGACGTCAGCTACCACGGTCTGAGCGTCGGGCTCGGCGGCCGCATGGAGCTGGCCCGTGGCGGCCCCTGGCGTCTGCTCGGCGACCTGGCCTACGAGCTGGAGACGCGCCGGTACGATTCAGACCGCCCGACGGACCGGTATCACTTTGGGCGCGACGACATCCGCCACGCGGTCGAGATCGGCCTGCGGACCGCCTATCGGCCGCACTGGTCGCTGCGCGGTTTCTACCGGTTCGAGAACAACACGAGCACGCTCGGAGCCACGGCGCCGCTATCGGCGGACGTCGGGAGCTATCGCGTGAACCAGGCGGGACTCGCCATCGAGTGGGCGGGCGACCTTTGGACGCAGGCCGCGCCCGAGCCCGACAGCGACGCGGCGTCACAGCCATGACCCGCTGGCGGATCGCTCTGGCGGCATCCTCGGTGCTGGTCGCCGCGGCGACGCTCGAGGTGGGCTGCCACGCCGCCCGGATCATCGCGCCGCCGCCGCCGCTCCGCGCCGCCTCGGCGAACGACTTCGGCGTGGATATCGAGTTCGCCGAGCCGCTCGACCGCGCCAGCGCAGAGGATGTGACGCGCTACACGGTGCGCCCGGCGATGGGGCCAGGAGCACCACAGACGATCTTCAGCGCGACCGTCGTCGACACTTTCTCCGGCCGCGTCGTCCAGCTGCTCATCTCTGACGGCCCGCTTGCGGACACCTCGGACTACATCGTCGACTCACGTGACGTCCGAACGCTCGACGGGAAGTCCACGGGCAGTCGCTCCGCCACCTTCCGCACCGGCCTGAGCTATCGCACGCCGCTAAGCGAACTGTTCGACTCCCGATGCAGCTCTTGTCACGGCGCGTCACAGGCCGCGGGAAACTACCGCACGGATTCCTATGACGGGCTGTTTGGCGGCGGCACGGACGCCACACCCAACCTGATCGCCGGCAACCCCAACTGTCTGCTGGTCCGCAAGTGCCGCCCGGGCCGGTCGATGTGGAACGCCGGAGGGCTCAGTTACTTGGACTTCGAGATGATTCTGAACTGGGTAGCCAGCTACGGCGCCCGGCAGTGACCAGCGCGGTCGGACCTCTAGAACTGGAGGTTCAGGCCCGCGGTCGCGCTGAGGGTCCCCACCATGCCGATCTCGGTGAAGCCGGAGATGCCGGGACCGCGCGTCTGCACCCCGATGAGCAGGTCGACGGCGCCGTCGCGCCTCAACTGCGTCATGCGGACCTGCTGGCCCAGGGGATTCGTCCGATCGGTCTCGCGCAGCTCGGCGTCGGAGTTGACGACGCGCACCCCTCCGTAGAAGCCCACCTGCCCAGCCCAGGTCCCCACCTTCCCGTCCGCGGCCAGCTTGGTCTCATCGAATGCCCAGCGCGTGGTGACGTCCCGGTCGAGATCGGTGGAGACCACACTGACCATGCCGCCCACGGACCAGAATCCGTTCCCGACGGGCGAGAAGGACCCTCCAATCTGCACCCCCATTCCGTAGTAGGCGCCGTTGTTGAGGCCCCGGGAATCCACGCGCTGATCCGGGTCCGCGATGTCCTTGTCGCGCACCGTGGCCTGGGAGGCGCCGGCCTCACCGAACAGCGTGACCAGGCGCGGGAACTCGTAGCTGAGACGCACGCCCACGCCCGACCCGATGACGTCCCAATCCTTCGCCCGTTGCTCCGGGGTGATGTTCGATCCGTCGAAGTCGGTGGCGCGGTCCACCCGGAGGTTCGTTCCGTGCCGCCAGAGCGTAGCGCCCAGATTCATCTGGCCCTTGGCCAGGGCGAGCGAGGGCAGACAGCACGATGCCACGCCGAGCGTGGCGATCACGTGGAGGACATGTCGACGCATCTGTTGCTCCTTCCTGCGGGAATCGGCGGGAACGGACCGGATGCCCGTTCTCCGGGGGGGGGCCCCGACCTCCTGAGGTTATCGGCAGGTCCGGGAAAAACCTGAGCTGGCGCTGTGGCCCCCCCCGGGGGGTCGCCGGGACGCCTGCGAATCGGCGTAACCCGCTCGCGCTCGATGGCGTGAGCCCGCGGCAGGGCATCGAGTGGGCGATGGTAGACCCTCGGACCGCGGACACGAACCGCGCCCTCGCATGGATGGACTCGCTGCGGCAGAAGAAGAAGTGAGGGAGGGACCTACGCGGAAATCGGAGGGTCAGAACCACACGGCTCTACATGGCCGCCTGCAGGGGGACTGACTAGGTCCCCGCAATCGGGCCGCGGTGACCCGCGAACCTGAGCGAAAAGGTTCTCTTGAGCAACGGTCGCAAGTACTTGGTGCACCCAGCGTCGGGCGTGTGCACGCCGGCGTTCCGCAAGGACCTCATTCCCGGACATCCTAGCCGCCTTGGGGAGCGGGCCGAAATCACGAGGGCCGGTCAGCCGTTGGGCCGCGTGTCCCTGACGAGGACTACTCTGCGTATGTCTCGTGGAAGATGGCGCTCCACAGTGAACACTCGCCGCGCTCGCCTGGGGTAGAACTCAAAGCCCTGGTCAGCAGATTCGCCCTTCAAAAGACGCAGATCCAGGCGCTTAATCGGACCCAGCCGATCCTGCCCCTGCGGCCCGGGCGGCCCGCTCGCCAGACGCATGACTACGAACGCAACGGCCTGACGAGCTTGTCCGCCGCGCTCGAGGTCGCCACCGGCCAGGTCCTCGGGGAGTGCCGCGAGCGACACACCGGGTTGGACTTCCTCGCC
>JBKJXJ010000537.1:0-6495 GCA_046716125.1 Candidatus Eiseniibacteriota bacterium | reverse complement strand
CATGCCGTCGCGCTCCGGGATGCCAGGCGACGCATGCGCGCCGAGCCCCGCTGGGAGGACCCGTTCTACTGGGCGCCGTTCACCCTGACCGGCGTCCGCTGACTAGCAGGCTGCTGAAAAACCCGATCACTGCGTTGGCTCGGTCGCTCCTCGCTGCGGAGTATCCTTACGATACACCTCGCTCGTCGCTCTCTCGCCGCCTTGTCCTCGGCTTTTTCAGCAGCCTGCTAGCGATAGCGGATCTTGAGCGATCCCCATGTGCCGCCGTTGACCGGCGTCGACTCCGGTTCGGTGATCCGGATCTTGAGCGTGACCTGGTTGGTGAAGATGCCTCCGATGGCGTGCCACCAACCGCTCAGGGTGTAGCTCAGCCCGGGAGTGAGGCCCGTCACCGTGCGCGACGTGCGCGCGATGTCGGGAACGCTCGGGTTGGCCTTGATCGATCCAAGGCGAAGCGACCCGCCGGTCTGATCGTGTGGCCCGACGGTGTCCGACGGATCGTTGTCCGCCGAGCGCGAATTGTCGAAGAAGCAGTCCTGGGAGACATCCCAGCCAGGCGCCGCGGACGCGAACTGTTCGAGCAGCGGGACGGTACCGACACCGGGGTCATCGAACAGAAAGACCTTCGGCACCGGGGCGTCGAGGTAGCAATTGGCATAGTCCCCGTTATTGTCTACCGAGTGGGCGTTATGAATGGTGGTGGGCACCACGGCCACGTTGTCGATCGACTGGTCGGTATAGACCGGGACCGGACCGGAACCCTGGTCCACGAGCACGTAGACGTCGGCCGCGAAATGGATGGTGACCTGCGACCCGGTGGGAGTGAATGGGACGGTGACGGGCAGCTGACAGAATCCTTCGGGGAACTTCCGGACCAGGAGCGGCACGTCGATCACCACGACGTCGGCCGCGCACGGGGCGGCCACGAGCAGGAATCCGGCGATCGCGAACGCGCGGGCGACCCCCGCGGGGATGGGGAGATGCGGGGATCGCATCGAGAACCTGGACATCGCAGCCTCCTCCCGGCAAATCCCTGTGCACGGTCGAGTGTGGGTTGACGGCCTGAAGCCGGGCCCCGCCGCCGCGCGGCGGGCCTGCTTGAACAGGGCAATTCTAAGCCTCAGTCCAGTCCACCTCAACGTGGAAGTTGCCCGTCGACGGCCGGCGGGCGCTTCAGGACGCCATCCCCGGGTGCTACCCTGCCGCGCCATGACCCCTCCGCAGTCGGCCCCCGGCCTCTTGTCCAGCCGCTCGGTGGACCCTGCCCGGTACACACTGGGCGGCAGGCTGCCGGGGTTGGCGCTCCGCCCGTCCGATCGCAACGAGGTCGGCGATGCCATGCGGGCCGCGGGCCGCGACGGGCTCGCGGTCGTGCCCTGGGGTGCGGGGGTGGCGCTGGCCGATGGACCTGCCCCGGCCCGATACGACCTGGCACTCGATCTCTCGGCGCTGGACCGGATCGTCGAGTACGACCCCGAGGATCTGACCCTCACGGCCGAATGCGGCATCACCATCGCCGCCCTGCGCATGGCCCTCTCCGCGCACCAGCAGGAGCTGCCGCTCGAGGCGGCACACGCCGAGCGCGCCACGCTCGGAGGACTCCTCGCCGCCGACACGTCGGGGAGTCGCCGGCTGCGGTTCGGCGCTCCGCACGATCGCATCCTGGGCGCCCGATACGTCCTCGCCGACGGCACGCTTGTGCGCAGCGGCGGCAAGGTGGTGAAGAACGTGGCCGGCTACGCCACCCACCGCCTCCTGTGCGGTTCGCGGGGCGGGCTCGCAGTGATCGTCGAGGCCAGCCTCAAGCTCGCCCCGGCGCCCGAAGAGCGGGTGGCGCTGTGCTTCGACATGGACGCGGCGACCCTCTCGGACCCCGCGCGCTGGACCTGGCTGCCCCGCCTCGAACCGTCGTTCGCGAGCGTTGTGGGCAGGGCGGCGGCTTCGGCCCTCCCACCCGCCGCCCGCGGCGGGGCAGCGTTCACTGTGTTCGTCGGTCTGGAGGAGGACCGACCCAGGCTCGCGGAGCAGGAGGCGGCCGTGACGCGGGCGCTGGGCCCGCCGCGCGCCCGGCTCGTGGGCGGAGACGTGGTCGCGATCGCGCAGTCGCTCGCCGACCTCGAGGAGCGGGAGGGTCCGCGGCTCTCGTTCACCACCGCCGGAAACACGCCCGCGGCCCTGGGACCATTGCTCGGGCTGCCCGAGAGCGACCGGCTCGTGCTGCATGCCCCGGCGGGGCGGCTCCATCTCTTCCCGGAAGGTGACGCCGTGGCGGGCTCGCTCCTTGCTGCCGCCGGGAACGGTTTCACCCTCCGCGCCGCGCGCGCAGGCGAAGGCGCGCTCGAAGGGCAGGCCATTCAGCCGGGCATCGCGGCCCTGCGCGGCCGCATCCGCGCGGCGTTCGATCCGGCCGGCGTCCTGGCACTCGGCGAGTGCTGGGCGTCCGGCCTTCCCTGACGCGTTTAATCTATAAGACGGAGGCGGCGAGCCCCAGCATCAGCAGGCCTTCCGCCGGCGACGCCGTGAGCCCGAGCAACACGACGCCGAGCGCCGTGGCGAACAGGAGTCGCTTCATGAACTCTCCGGTAGCACGCCGTAGCGGGGCACCGCGGGCCCGGCCGGACGGGGAAACCGCAGCTGCGGCAGCTCCGCGATCTCACCGACGACGTGCAGGTAGGCGAACAGCGGACGATTCTCCTCGAGCCGCGCGCTGAAGCGCGTCTCGGCGCGCATCATGTCGTGACGGGCATGCAAGGCGCCGGGACCGAGCCGATCGCCCTGCCGGCGCAACGCCGCCACCAGCGGATGGTCGGCCCGTGGCGGACGCTCGGAGTGCAGCGTGAACCCCGGACCGGCGCCGTTCAGCACGGTGAGCGTCTCGCCGAGCTGAAGCCAGGGATCGATCCAGCCCTCCCAGCCGCCGACCCGGGCTTCGATCGGGCGATCCAGCGCCACCGGACCCTTGGCGGTCATGCGCCACATCGGGGACTGTCGCGGGCGCTTGGGGTCCTTCTGGAGATCCACCGAGACCGCGAGCGCACCGAGATGGCCCCGCACGACCGTGGCGCCGCCCTCGCGCTCGAGGGTGCCGTCGCTCAGCGTGCGCCGCACCTCTTCGAACACGGCGGAGCGCGTGCCGGCGACCCGCCCGAACCGGCGCGAGGCGAACCAGACCGCCGCGAGCACGACGATCCCCGCCAGGACCCACAAGTACTGAAGCACCCGGTCTCCCCCGTGCGTGACGCCGGCGGCACACCCGCCAGCATCGGGTAGTCTCCGCCCTCGCCGGGCGCGGCGCAAGGGGGTTGCGGGAGGGGGCGCTTCCGGCGGTCCCCCCGCTCGACACGCGGCCCTTAGTGCGGTAGAACCGGACGCGATACCCACTCCAACCCACTCTCCCGGAGCCTGCCATGAACTGGGTTTCGCTCGCACCCGTGCTGCTCGTCCTCGCCGGCCCCGGCGGCGCGCTGCCGACGCCGGTCGCCCACACCTACTCCATCGTCGCGCGCGATCCGGCCACCGGCGAGCTGGGCGTGGCGGTCCAGTCCCACTACTTCTCGGTCGGCCCGATCGTCCCCTGGGCGGCGGCCGGCGTGGGCGCGGTGGCCACCCAGTCCCTCGTGCTCGTGGACTACGGCCCCAACGGGCTCGAGCTGATGCGCGGCGGGATGACGGCCCAGCAGGCGCTCGACTCCCTGCTCAAGGCCGACGCCCACAACGAGGCCCGGCAGGTGGCGATGGTGGATGCGAAAGGGAATGTCGCGGCCTACACCGGCAAGAACTGCATCCCGGACGCGGGGCATCAGACCGGCGCGCAGTACTCGGTGCAGGCGAACCTCATGGCCCGGCCCACGGTGTGGCCGGCGATGGCGGCTGCGTTCGAGAAGGCGCAGGGCGACCTGGGCGAGCGCATGCTGCAGGCGCTCGAGGCCGCGCAGCGGGAAGGCGGCGACATCCGCGGACAGCAGTCGGCGGCGATCCTGGTGGTGAAGGCGCAGTCCACCGGGAAGCCCTGGAAGGACTGGGTCTACAACCTCAGGGTCGAGGACAACCCGGATCCGCTCAGGGAGCTGCGCCGGCTGGTGCGGCTGCAGCGCGCCTACTATCTGAACGGGCAGGGCGACGACTTCATGGCCGAGAAGAAGTCGGCCGAGGCGATGACGTCCTACGAGGAGTCGGCGAAGCTGGCGCCCGAGGTGGTGGAGCTGCAGTTCTGGGCGGCGCTTACGATGTACACGAATGGGCGAGAGAGCGAAGGGCTCAAGCTCTTCCGCGAGGTGTTCGCGCGCGAGCGTCTGTGGGTGGACCTGATCCCGCGGCTGGCGAAGGTGGGACTGTTCCCCGACGACCCGAAGAAGATCGAGGAGGTCCAGAAGCAGCGCCCGCGTTCGCGCATGGACCGCGGGCGGTAGGGTGCGGCCGGGAGGGCGCGTCCTTGCGGCACTGCTCGTCGCCCTGGGCGCGACCCCGGCGTTCGCTGCTGTGCCGATGATTCCCCCGCGGGCCGCGCTGCCCGACACCGGACTGTTCGCTTCGGTCGCCGGGCAGTTGCGCGCCCGGCTGGTCCGGGTGGCGGCGCTTCCCGCCACCCCCGTCACCGCCGAGCGGTTGACGCTGCTGCTGGAGACCGGGCAGGTGGACGAGGCCGCGCGGCTGGCGACCGGGCTCGAGCCGTCCGACCCGCCCTCCCTGGTGGCGCGCGCCCGCGTGGCGCTCGCGACTCAGGACTTCGCGGACGTTGCGCCACTCATGGCACGGCTCGCGACGATGCCGGAGGCCGACGCCCGGGGGACCCGCTATCGCTGGGAGTTCGCGCGCGATGCGGCCGGCGCCATCGATTCGCTCACGCGCGCGCGGCTGGCGGGCGCCGACCGCGACGCGATCCCCGAGTTGCTGGCCGCGGGACGCCTCGCCTACGACATGCTCGACTACGGCCGGGCGGATTCGCTGTTCGGGCGTGCGCTGGCCGGTTCGCCGGCGGGGCTGGAACCGTCGCGCAGGGCGCGGGCTTCGGCACATCAGGGCCGTGCGCTCGTGATGCAGAAGCGCCGCGACTGGGACGGCGCGCTCGCCGAACTCGAGCTGGCCCTGGCCGAGCACGCGAACTCCGACGCGCTCGAGACCCTGGCCCAGACGCTGATCCGCCTTGGCCGCACCGACGAGGCCATGTCGGCGGCCGAATGGGGCGTGCGGCTCAATCCCTATCACGAGGCGTCGCACTACACCCTCGGCAACGGCTACACGCGCAAGAACTACACCCAGCTCGCCGGCCACTACCCGAAAGCGTTCGCCGACGCGCCGGGGCGCAAGCGCCTCGCGGCCGCCGACGCGGCACTCGCCGCCGGGCGCCGCGACGAGGCGCGCGGCGCCTACACGAAGCTGGTGAGATCGCATCCCGGATGGGTGGACGCTTTCGTCCGCCTCGCCTCGCTCGACTTCGAGGACGGCCGGTTCGCCGAGGCGCGTGACGGCTGTTTCGCGGCGCTCAAGACCTGCCCCGAATACGGCCGGGCCCACGCCGTGCTGGCCAAGGCGCTCGAGTCGCAGCGCTTCGCGGTGGACGTGCATCGCACCGACTACGAGCGCCGGTTCGCGGTCGCGACGATCCCCGAGGTGCCCGGCATCGAGCGGTTCGTGGCCAACTGGCGGTCGCTCTCCGACCGGCACAGGAAACGGGTCGCGCTCTCGGTCGCCCCGTGGAAGGCGTTCATCCCGGTGCTGGTGGACGGCGGCGCGACCTACTACATCAAGCCGCTCTACATGCTGCTCGGCGAGTGTCCGAATCTTGAGACCCTGCGCGACCAGCGCATCAACTACGACTCCCGGCTCTGGGACGACGTGCGCGGCGCGGGCGGGTTCCACACCGTGACCGGGATCGAGGACGTCGAGCGCACCATCTTCGACCGGTACGACACCGTCCTGCACGAGCTGACGCATCAGGTGCACGGCGTCCTGCCCGCCGACGACTCGCGCGTCATCCAGGAGCACTATCGCCGCGCCAAGGCGCTGGATGATTCCACCCGGAACGGGTTCCTCTCCCGCTACGCGGGCGGCAGCGTGCACGAGTATTTCGCCGAGGGCGCCAACGCGCTGGCCTCGCCCAGGCGCGATGCCTACGACCCGCGCGAGGTGGTGCGGGAGCGGCTCCAGACGATGGACCCGCCGCTCGAGACCCTGGTTCGCGGGTTGCTCGCGCGGACCGATGTCTCGGCCTCCTACCCGGTGGCGTACGCGGCCGGAGGGGACGACCTCGTGGGCCGCGGCAGGGTGGCCGAGGCGCTCCCCTATTACCGCAAGGCGCTCACCGCCAAGCCCGACGAGGAGACCGCGCTCATCTCCTTCGCGAACGCGCTGGTGCTGGGCGGCCAGGCCACGCAGGCCGAATCGATCGCGGCGCGCGCGGTGGCGGCTCACCCGACCAGCGGCCCCGCCCACCTGGCGCTGGCCGATGCGCGCTGGCACGCCGGGCGCGATCTCGCGCAGGTGCGCGCCACGCTG